>DASWHT010000193.1:0-11179 GCA_036398075.1 Binatia bacterium
ATCGTCGGGAACCACATAAAACGAATGGACGAAATAGACGAAATCCCCGCTGGAAAGTCCATCTAAAAACGGCGATTCCTTGGTCTTTTCGATCTGGTTCCAACCCATGTGCGGCACTTTCAAATTTTCGCCGGGGTGGAAGCCGACGACCTTGCCCCGAAACAGATCGAGACCTTTCTGGTTGCCGAACTCCGCGCTTTCGGAGAAGAGGAGTTGAAACCCCAGGCAAATGCCGAGAAACGGCTTTTGTCGTTGGACGGTTTCGCGAATCGGCGCGACGAGCCCGAATCGCTCAAGATTCTCCATACAGGCACTGAACGCGCCGACGCCCGGCAACACCACGCCGCGCGCGGATTGAATCTCTCCGGCATCGCGCGTGACGACGGCCGCAAAACCGACGCGCTCGAAGCCTTTCTGCACGCTGCGCAGATTGCCCATACCATAGTCAATAATCGCTATCATATCTGACGATTTGAACGGCTTGAACGGTTTGAACGTCTTGAACAACCTATCAGAGACTTCCCTTAGTCGAAGGCACGCCCTGCACTCTTGGATCGACTTGCGTGGCTAAATCCATGGCGCGTGCGAACGCCTTGAAGCAGGCCTCGATGATATGGTGCGGGTTTTCGCCGCGCACCACGTCAATATGCAGGTTCATGCCCAACTGGTTGGTGAACGCCGCGTAAAACTCGTGCGGCAAGTCGGTGTCGAAATTGCCGACGCGACCCGGGCGGATTTTGACGTTGTAAGACAGATAAGGCCGCCCGCTCAGATCGACGACGACTCTGGCAAGCGTCTCGTCGAGCGGGCAGCTCGCCTCGCCGAAGCGGCGGATGCCCTGCTTATCGCCCAACGCATCCTTGAACGCCTGGCCCAAGGCGAGGCCGACATCTTCCACGGTGTGATGATAGTCCACCTCGATGTCCCCCTTCGCCTGCACGTTTATGTCGAACAACCCGTGGCGCGTGAAGGCGTCGAGCATGTGATTATAGAACGGCATGCCGGTCTCGATCTCGGCTTTCCCGCTGCCATCGAGATCCACGTTAACCGTGATATCCGTTTCTTTGGTTTTGCGGCTGACCTTAGCTGTCCGTCCCATGATTTTCTCCCCTGCCCGTAATTAAGAAAGTTGGAAGCCCGAGTCCGTCATTCCCGTGAAAGCGGGAATCCAGAACCCCCACTAAATCTCCCCCTTTTCTAAGGGGGAGACAAAGAGGGGGTCGTGGATTCCGGGTCGCGCTAGCTATCGCCAGCTTGCCCGGAATGACGATTGAATTATGCAACGAACTGCAGAGACACCTCCCTAGAAACTCCTACCAAAGCGGACTTCCACCGAACGCGCGTGGTCGTCCAGCCCCTCGAGCCGCGCGAGATGCGTGATGCGCGGCGCCAACGCGCGCAACGCGCGCTTCTCCGCTTGGATAATAGTCGTCCGTTTCAGAAAGTCATAGGTCCCCAGAGGGGAGAAAAACCGCGCGCTCCCGCCGGTAGGCAGAACATGGTTCGGCCCCGCGAAGTAATCGCCCAGCGGCGGCGCGGAATACGGCCCCAAAAATATCGCCCCGGCGTTGCGAATCGAACGCGCCAGCTTTTGCGGCCGGCGGACGATTAACTCGACATGCTCAGGCGCGATCAAATTGGCGATCTCGACGGCTTCGTTCATGCCGCGCGTCACGATGATCGCGCCGTACTGTCTCAACGACTTGAGCGTAATGGCCCGGCGCTTCGTTCCACGCAACCGTTCCTCGACGGCATTTTGAATTCTCAATGCCACCTTCATGGACGGAGTCACGCACAACGCCGACGCCAGCTCGTCGTGCTCAGCCTGCGAAAGCATATCCGCGGCGACATAAACCGGATCGGCGGAAGCGTCGGCGACAAGCAAGATTTCGCTCGGCCCCGCGATGGAATCAATATTGACTTCGCCGAAGACCATGCGCTTCGCCGTGGCGACGAAGATGTTTCCCGGCCCGACGATCTTATCGACTTTAGGAATGGTGCGGGTGCCAAAAGCCAACGCCGCCACCGCCTGGGCGCCGCCAACGCGAAAAATTCTATTGACCCCGGCGATATGCGCCGCCGCAAGAATGATGTCACCGCCGTTGCCGATGGGCGAGGTCACGATGATATCTTTGACACCGGCCACCTTCGCCGGAATCGCATTCATCAACACCGTCGAAGGATAGGAAGCTTTACCCCCCGGCACATAAACACCGACTCTTTCCAACGGAGAAATCCGCTGTCCCAAGAGCATTCCGAGCGGATCGCGATACTGCCAGCTTTTCTGCAGTTGGCGGCGGTGAAAGGCGGCAATTCTCCTTGCGGCAAGCCGCAGCGTGTCGATATCCTTCTTCGGCACCCGCGCTACGGCGCCGGCGATCTCCGCGCGGGTCACCTCCAGCGACCCCGCGCTCACGCGCACTTTGTCGAACAACCTGGTGTAACGCAGCAACGCCCGGTCACCCTGGCGCCTGACAGCGTCGACGATCTCCTCCACGCGCTTTTCGATCTCGCCTCGCCGGTTGCCTCTGCGCCGCATAATGCGCGCCATCAAGGCCTTGAAACCCGGCTCGGAGGTCTTGACGACTCTGATCTTCATCCCTCGAGACTATCCTGGCTTCGACTTAGCGTTGAACCTTAAACCTTGAACGTTGAACAGGTTTTACTCCTTCACCCGCTCGATATGCGCGCCCAACTTCGAGAGCTTTTTCTCAACGTGCTCATAGCCGCGGTCCAGATGGTAGACACGCGAAACTTCGGTTTTGCCATTGGCCGCCAAACCTGCCAGCACGAGCGCCACGCTGGCGCGTAGATCGCTCGCCATCACCGGCGCCCCGGATAACTCCCGCACGCCGCGCACGATCGCGCGGTTGCCTTCGAGGCGAATATCCGCGCCCATACGGTCAAGTTCCTGGGCATGCATAAAGCGATTCTCGAAGATTGTTTCCGTGATCACGCTGACCCCGTCGGCCAGCGACATGAGCACCATCATCTGCGCCTGCAAGTCGGTGGGAAAACCGGGGTACGGCAGCGTCGTAACATCGACGCTCTTGATTTTGCTCCCGCCTCTGACGGTGATGCTGTCCGCGCCGGTTGTAAGGTCCACGCCGGTTTGCTTCAGCTTAATAACGAAAGCATCGAGATGCTCCGGGCGCGCGCCCGTAACGCGCACTTCACCGCCCATCAGCGCGCCCGCGATGACGAAGCTCGCGGTCTCGATGCGGTCCGGGATGACGCGATGGGTTAGACCGTGCAATTCTTTAACGCCGTCGACGCGCAGGATGTCCGTGCCGGCGCCTGCGATTTTGGCGCCCATTTTGTTAAGGGCGTTGGCGAGATCGTCGATTTCCGGCTCCTTGGCGGCATTCTCAATAATCGTCGTTCCATCCGCCAACGCCGCGGCCATCATGAGATTTTCAGTCGCGCCCACGGATGGTAGATCGAGATAGATTTTTGCGCCGCAAAGCCGCGCCGCCTTGGCTTCGACGTAACCGTGCGATTGCTCAATCTTCGCGCCCATCGCCTCCAAACCCTTGAGGTGAAGATTCACCGGCCGCGCGCCGATGGCGCAGCCGCCCGGAGTAGAAACCCGCGCTTGGCCGAAACGCGCCAACAGGGGTCCAAGGACCAGGAACGACGCCCGCATGGTTTTCACGAGTTCATAGGGCGCCTCGACGCTTGTTACATCCCCGGTCGCAATCGTGATGTCCTCGGCGCCGCGGTTCCACTTCTCTCTGTCCACCGCGACGCCCAGGCCAGCGAGAAGCCGCAGTGTCGTACGGCTATCGGCGAGATGGGGAACTCCTTGATAGACGCAACGCTCGGAAGTCAACAAGGACGAGAGCAAGATCGGCAGCGCGGCGTTTTTTGACCCGCTCACCGCCACTTCACCCTCCAGTCGGCGGCCGCCTTCGATGACGATTTTATCCACGGCGCGTACCTTTCACCGCAGCCACGGCACGGTCCCGGCCCGCGTAATCTCGATGGACCCTAGCAGGCTCGTAGCAACCGGCGCGGGCAAAAAGATCAACTACCGCTTCGGCCGCGTCGCTGCCGATTTCGAGAAGCATTCGCCCACCCTCGTTGAAATGGCCCGGCGCAGCACTGATCAGTCTGCGAGAGTAATCAAGTCCATCGGCTCCGCCGTCCAGCGCCGTCAGCGGCTCCCAATCGCGAATCTCCGGCGCAAGCCCGGCCATCTCCGCGCTGCGAACGTAGGGAGGATTGGCGAGTATCAGATCGAACGTCGCCCCCACCTGGTCCAGCGCGTCGAGCAGATCGCCTTGCAGAAAGCGTATGCGCGCCGCTACGTTATGCCGTTTGGCGTTTGCCGCGGCGACGCGCAGCGACGCGCCGGAAATATCCACGGCCCAGACTTCCGACTCCGGCAGGTGCTTGGCCAAACTCACGGCGATGGCGCCGCTGCCGGTGCCGATATCGAGGATCTTGAGCCGCTGACGGCTGGGCAACTCGCGCGCGCAATCTAACGCCAACTCCACCAGCAACTCCGTCTCCGGTCGCGGAATCAAAACCGCCGGCGTTACGATGAAATCGAGAGACCAGAATTCTTTGTTCCCGGTGATATAGGCCAACGGCTCACGCGTCGCGCGCCGTTCCAGCAACTTGTGAAATTGTTCTTGGTCACCCGAGCTTAGCCGATCCTTAAGGCGGAGATAAAGTGCGCCTTGCGCCAATTCGAGGACATGACGCAATAAGACCTCGGCGTCGAGCGCCGGGTTGTCGACGCCGGCCGCAAATAGCCGCGCGGCGCCCTGTTGCATCGCACCGCGCAACGTCGGATTTTCAAACGATGATGCAGCGGTTTCTTCGCCGTTCATAACCATCGCCATTCTCATCAGCTCGCCTTCAACACCTCCGCCTGATAGTGCGTGATCAGCGCTTCCACCACGTCGTCGATTTGACCTTCCATGAGCCGGTCCAATTGATAAATCGTCAAGTTGATTCGGTGGTCCGTGAGTCTCCCCTGGGGAAAATTATAGGTGCGAATGCGTTCGCTCCGGTCGCCGCTGCCGACCATGGACTTTCGTGTCGCGGCGATTTCCGAGCGCTGCTCTTCCTGCTTTTTTTCCAGCAAGCGCGCGCGCAGGATTTTCATTCCCTTGGCGCGGTTCTTATGCTGCGACTTCTCGTCCTGGCAGGAAATCACGATGCCCGTGGGGATATGGGTGATGCGCACGGCCGAATCCGTGGTGTTGACACTTTGCCCGCCGGGGCCGGACGAGCGAAAGACATCGATTCTAATTTCCTTCGGGTCGATGGCGACTTCCACTTCATCGGCCTCCGGCAACACCGCCACGGTCACGGCCGAGGTGTGGATACGCCCCGATCCCTCCGTCACCGGCACGCGCTGCACGCGGTGCACCCCGCTTTCGAACTTGAGCCGGCTGTAGGCGCCATGTCCTTCGATGCTAACGATAATTTCTTTAAAACCGCCCAAGCCGGTGGGATTGGATGTCATCAACTCGACGCGCCAGCCGCGCGATTCGGCGTAGCGGCTGTACATTCTAAATAATTCCGCGGCGAAAAGGGCTGCTTCGTCGCCGCCTGTGCCGGCGCGAATCTCCAGGATGACGTTCCTGCTGTCGTTGGGATCTTTGGGCAGGATCAGAACTTTGAGCTGGCTTTCGAGCCTTTCTTTGCGCTCGCGCAGCGCGTTCAATTCCTCTTTGGCCAGCTCCCGGATCGCTTCATCGTTTTCCTCAAGGAGCGAGCGGTTGTCCTGCGATTCCCGTTCCACCTTTTTCCATTCGCGATAACGGGCGACGATCTCCCCTAGCTCCGAGCGCTCCTTGGCGAGTTTGGAGTACTCCTTCTGTTGGTGGAGCAGGTTGGGGTCCGACATCAGACCTTCCAGCTCCAGATAACGTTTTTCAACTTCGGCGAGCTTCTCGAACATATATTTCGATTACAGCTTTTAAGCTGGGACAAGAGAATGAAGCCTTCACGGGTCTAGACCCGTGGCATCCTTCATTGCTTCGGCGGAATCCGCCGAAGCACCCGCCTTCGCTCGGTGAGCTTCGGCGCTTCCACCTTGCGCATTCATCCACGGGCTTACACCCATGGTCCTCTGCGCAGGCGGATAAAAAAAGGGCAAAGGAACGATCCGCCCTTTGCCCTTTCAGAACCTTAAACGTTTAATAGGTCACATTCAGCCTCAATCCTCCGCGCGGATCAGTTCTTGAGACCGTATTTTTTTCTAAATTTTTCCACGCGCCCCGCCGTATCGACCAATTTCTGCTTGCCGGTATAAAAAGGGTGGCAGGCGGAGCAGATTTCCACGTGGATGTTACCCACCGTGGAGCGGGTTTCGACCGTATGGCCGCAGGCGCAAGCGATGACGGCGGTTTTGTATGCCGGATGGATGCCTTCTTTCATAAGAACCTCTCGAAAGTTTATAACATAAGTGCCTATGGGCTTCAATCAAGCGAAACGCAAATGCGGGCTGTGGATTACGTGAAAAGACTCCCTTAAATTTTCCAGAGAAGTAAATCTTACCGGAGATTCGCCTGCTCTTACCCCTCAGACAACCAAGCCGACGCCGAATGCAGCGTTATGCTCTTGGGCAAGCCTCGTACGGCATCGGTATTAAGCGCGACAATATGCAATCCGATCTTAGGATATTCCCGGGCCGCCTCCAACAAGGCCAGGGTCTCCCGCTCGCGTGTCGCAAGCAAGTCCAGGTCCGCGCACACCTGAATCAACTCTTGGCGTCCGTTTGGATAGCGAGCGAGAAAATCAACTTCACCGCCTGCCGCCGTCCTCACATAGGCGAGCGCCGCTCCCCGTCTCTCGAGTTCTAACGCGACCGCGGTCTCCAGTGCATGGCCCAGATTGGCTTTGCCGGAACGGTCAAATACCGGAATCAGTCCCGGATCGACTGGATAGGCTTTTCGCGGGTTGACCATCCGGCGACGCTCGGAAGCCGCCGCGATGGCTACGGTGCGGACCAGGAAGGCGTCTTCAAGATGAGCCAGGTAGGCGTGCAGCGTATCCTTGGCCACCGGCACGCCCTGGGCACGAAGATCGTTGAGAAATTTGTTGACGCTGAAGGCGCCGCCGGCGTTGCCGAGCAACTGCCGCGCTATCCAACGCAGTGCCACAGGATGCGACACGGCGTGGCGCTCGATCACATCTCGCAACAACATCGTATCCACATAGCCGCGCAGCAGATCGAAGCGGTCCCGCACTTCGGCGCCCTGGGCTTCGGGAAATCCGCCAGTGGAGAGATAAACGCGGAGTTCCTTTTCTAGGGCTGATCGCTCAGTCTTAGGCAATCGCTCCACTGACTGGCCAGGCTCTTTGTTCCTATGCCGCAGGTACTCTCGGAAGCTGAAGGGAAACACCAGTGCCTCCATAGCGCGCCCGCGCATGCTGCTCGCTACCTCGCGGCTGAGCAGCCGGGCCGAGGAGCCAGAAAGAAAAAGTTCCACCTTCTCCGTATCCAGCAGCCGGCGCGCGAACGTTTCCCAGCCCGGCACCACCTGCACTTCATCCAAGAAAAAGACGACACGTTGCCGCTCGCGCCGCTCCGGGTATAACCGGTAGTACTCTTCTACCACTATCTGCAAATCCGCTGCAGTCATGCCGGCCAGACGCTCATCTTCAAAGTTGAAGTAAACCAGCCCCTCGCGGTCAAAGCCCTGCTCCAGCCGATCCCCCAGCACCTGCCATAAGAAGGTTGTCTTCCCGGCTCGCCTGGGGCCGATCACCGCTACAGCCTTGCCCGGAATTCCGGGCAGGCGTACGTCCCGCCGAGTGAAAGCCGGTAATGGTGCCGCCAGCGAATCGATGATTTTCTGTTGCAGGATCTCTCGCATTTGTCCTTAATATAAGGATAGATATCGTATAATTTATCCTTATTAAAAGGACAAATCAACCGTGCTCTCGCAGGTTCCCGGGTGCAATTTCAAGAGTCGGGCGCTGAACGTGTCGTAGGGGAACAGATCGCCCATTTTTCATTTTCGGCATTACGAAAAGGTGAAAGGGTCGGGCAATTGAGTCGGAGCGGAGGCTCGGAAATAAGGAGCTCTCAAAATAACCGGGCAACGGTCGTCATTTTAGATGACCTAAACAGCTTCTCGTTGTTCTCTATCGCGCGCAGCAGATCCGAGACTTCCTTCTCCCGATTGCAGAACGCGCTTCCGCTAACCACGCCACCGTATTCAAAGGGGTTCTTCTTACGCATTTTGCGTAACACCACAGACTACCCCGCCAGCAAAGTAAATTTTGGGCTCTCGGTTACGTGAAAAGACCCTCCTCAACGCCGTGTCTGTTCGCTTATTCCCTTACTCCACGATTCCAACATCCCGGTTCCCGCCATTCGAGAGTTCTGGCAGTGCCGCGATTTTCAATTAGGGTCAAAAATCACCGTGAGTAATATTGACGATAGTCGAAAATCACCGTAACATGCAGCGATGTCCGCGCAGCGCCGCTACCTCCTCTCCCAGGTTCGCCGGGACCTGATCCGTAAAATGGTTTTTGTCGTGGGACCCCGCCAGGTCGGAAAAACGACGCTTGCGCTAAGCCTGCCCGGAGCGTCCGCGGGTTATCTCAGCTGGGACGTGGGTGAGCACCGCGAGCGCATCCTCAAGCGCGAGCTGCCAAATTCCCACTTATGGATCTTCGACGAGATTCATAAATACCGGTCGTGGCGCAATTGGCTCAAAGGACTATACGATGGCCGAAGGCCTGGCCAGAGAATCTTGGTCACGGGAAGCGCTCGGTTGGATTTCTACCGTTTCGGCGGCGACTCCCTTCAGGGGCGGTATCATCAGTTGCGGCTCCACCCGTTCTCGGCAAAGGAACTCGCCATTCGCACTTCCGCCGGGCTGGGCGAATTGCTCAAGCTGGGAGGTTTTCCCGAGCCTTTCCTGAGCGGCTCGGAGGTCGAGGCGCGACGGTGGTCGCGCGAATACCGAAATCGGCTGGTGCGGGAGGACGTGGCCGGACTAGAGCGCATCCAAGACCTCGGCAACCTGGAACTTCTGGCCCTCCGCCTACCCGAACTTGTGGGCTCCCCACTCTCCATCAACGCCCTGCGTGAAGACCTTCAGATAAGCCACAAGACGGTGGCTGGCTGGCTGCAAGTGCTTGAACGGCTCTACGCGATCTTCCGATTGTCGCCCTTCGGCGCGCCCCGCATTCGCGCGGTCAAAAAGGAACAAAAGCACTACCATTTTGATTGGTCGCTCGTGCCGTCGGAGCCTGCCCGCTTCGAAAACCTCATCGCCTCGCACCTTCTAAAGTGGGTGCACTTCGAGCAGGATGCGCGGGGCCGTGACCTCGAGCTGCGCTACTTCCGCGATACCGACGGTCGCGAAGTAGACTTCGTCGTGGTCGAGGGGCGACGGCCGCAATTACTTGTTGAATGCAAGTGGGCAGACACCGATGTTGATCGGGGTCTTCGCTACCTTAAAGCGCGGTTCCCCGAGGCTGAGGCGTGGCAGGTGTCGGGAACCGGCACCAAGGACTATCTTACTCCCGATGGGATTCGCATCAGCCCAGCGCTGGTCTTGCTGGCCCGGCTAATCTAATGGGGCAACGATCCATACGATAAAAGCGGTGAGTCGTGTGGCGCCGTCCTCGCATTGTCACCCCTTCGATACGGCCCTTCGGGCATACTCAGGACGGGCGGTGGATCTCCAAGAAGCCACGAGCGGCCCGGTATCCGCGTTGCCGAAGGCTGTCGGTGATCAATCAGTGGCGTGCGCTTCTATGGGCGCGGGGGAATAGAGAGCGCTGCGCGGCCATGCTGTGGGTTACGTGAAAGGAATCCCTTAATTTTTCAGGGTCACTGCGCAAATCAATTTCCTTCTTGTTGGAGCCAGAAGTTTGCAATATCGATGCAAGGATAAAATCGCACCCCATCGTGCCGCTGGGCATAGTCGATGAATTGATCCAGCAGTTTGCTCATCCCGGGCCTGCCGCTGATATGCACGTGGCAGGCGTAGCAGAACTTCATGGGATGCCTCTGAGATTCCTCGTAGCTGGCATCGAAGGCTTCCTTTAATTGGCTGAGACCCGCGGCCAGACCGAGTGGCACGAGATTGTTGTCCGTGTAATTCGGCATGACGTAGCCCACCGACACGATCTTTTTCCCATTCACGTCGATGACGTACGGGACGTCCGAGTCGGAATAGTCAGCAGTCCAGACAAACCCCAGCTCCGCACATATCTCCAGCGTGTTCGGCGTCGGCCGCGGCCCCTGGGACATGTACCCGACGATTCGCTCTTTGGTGGCCTGTTCCAGCGCAGTAATGGATTTGACGATCGAGTTTCGTTCATCTTCCTTTGTCTTGAAAACAGGAGGGTGCATCGATTGATCCCACCCGTGGGTGGCGAGTTCGTGCCCTCGCGCTCTGACCTCTCGCACGCTCTCCGGGAATAGCTCAGCGACCAGACCGCTTGTGACGACCGTGGCCTTGACCTTGTGCCGGTCCAATACGTCCAGGAGGCGCCAGATGCCGAACCTGGCGCCATATTCACGCGCGCCCAGCGCCAGGTAGTCGAATGTATGGTGTGCTCCGCTGGGCATCGGCCGGCCTGGTGCGGGCACCGACTCCCATTCGTGCAGCAAGAGGAGCAGCACCGCCATCCTGGCGCCGCCAGGCCACTCCCTGAACCAGTCAGGTCGCCCGGGATGCTGCGGCCGGTAATTCCACTGGTACGCCTTCACGAAATCGGGGAAACTCATGATTGTCACACTCCTTATCTGTTTCGGACGCTTCAGGTGTCCTCGGTCCGTGAGAATACGATCGCTGGCCGGTCAATTGCAACGCGGCACTTTGTAGAATAAGGGGTCTGGACACCCTTGGCTATCAAAAGGCGCTACATCCTAATATATCGTGCCGGGAATAAATGGCTTGCCACCCGAAGCTCGTCAAGAGCGAAGGGTGGTGGAGCCGATCGGGATCGAACCGACGACCTCTTGAATGCCATTCAAGCGCTCTCCCAACTGAGCTATGGCCCCAGCCTGCGGCAGGACGGTGCCCACCTCAAATCCGGTGACGCGGCAAGCCCGCGCCTTGGGAGCGCTCCGGCAGGAAACCCCTGCCGAAGCGCGGTGCAACCTATTCACATGCCCCCTGCGATGCAAGGGGCAATTTCCGCCGTTTCGAGCTAGCGCTCGTCGCCGCTGCCGGTGTCGAAATCGAGGTCT
>DASWHT010000194.1:0-6333 GCA_036398075.1 Binatia bacterium
GCCGCCAGGGAATCCATGGAGCTGCTCAAAATGTTCCGTTTTGGAATCGCCAACGAAATGGAAAAGTTGGCGTGCAAATCAGTCTAGCAGGTTGCTGAAAAAAGATTCGGACTGCTTCGAGAGCCTCAGCATGAACGGAGAATCATCAATGATATCAAATCCTCTCCGTTCGTCCTGAGCGGCGTCGAAGGACTCCGACGGAGTTTTTCAGCAACCTGTTAGAGTCTCGGGTCTCGAGTCTAGCGTTTACCGGAAACTCGGAATTCGAAACGGCATAACGCTGAAAGAGGAATTCATAATGGATGCTGAGGGTTGGTCTGCGGCTTTCGGCGAACTCGCCCGGCAAACTATGCTGTCGGCGGAGCTGGAGCGCTATTTTTCCATTCCCATCACCCGGGCGAGAGCGCAACTGATTCTCATGCAGCTTTCGCTCTACGTCAGGCACCGTAGAGACTGCTGGGCCTATGTCTCGGGTAATTGCCCGTTGCTGCCAGTCAAGCAAAAGATTCTTGCCCATGAGTACGAGGAGGTGATCCGCGACCAGCACTCCGAGCATGGCCATCTCGATTTGATTATTCGCCAAGGTAAAGCCATAGGTTTGAGCGCCGGCGATATCTTGGATGCCAAGCCGATCCCGAGTACCACGGCCACGCTGTATGCATGGGGTTGGATCTGTAAGAAGCAAAACTGGCTCGCCGGACTCTCGGCCATGAGCATGACCGAATGGAACCAGGACGACCGGCTGCTCGCCGATATCGGCGGCGGCCACGCCTTTCGCATGGGGCAGCGCTGGGTCGATCAGTTGGGCATCACCTGGGACGACTTGCCCAATTGGCGAGCCCATCGCGAAGCCGACAAGGGACATGTGGATATGTTTCTGCCGGTCTGGGAGGAATACGGCAAGGAAGAAAACCATGCGCTCATTCTGCAGGCGGCGAAGGAGTCGGAAGAACTCTACCGCATGTATCAGGCCGGACTGGCCGATGCGATGGAGAATCTGCCGTGAAAAGAGTTTTTGATCTTCATATATGGAGGCCGGAAAACAAGTCTTTAATTCTGACTTTGTAATTTTGCTGTATTTCCCCTCTCCCTTTGGGAGAGGGGAGGGTGAGGGTCCTCTCCCAGAGTGAGAGGAAGCAAGAACGTGCGCGGAAACCTAACCTCGGTCGCAAAGGGCTTTACTTTCTTTGTGAGAGTCCAATGAACAGCATCGCAGTTTGTCTCCGACAAATATTCTGGGTTGGCAGCTTTGCGCTAAGCGCAGTGTTAGTCGCTCTGTTCTACGCCGACGCCGCCGAGGCTCCTAAAGAAAAAATCGCCATCGCTTACGCCGCCATCAGTCCGAGTATGGCCGGCGTCTGGATGGCAAAGGAGATCGGCGCTTTCGAACGAAACGGCTTGAATGTCGATCTCGTTCATATCAGCTCCGGAGCGACGGCTATCCAGGCGCTGGTGGGCGGCAGCGTGCACGCGGCGCTGGGCGCGAGCAACGCGGTGATCGCCGCCGCCCTCAAGGGCGCTCCCATCGTTGCGGTAGGCAGTAACACGAGCCGGCCGGGCATGGCCCTATGGGTGCAGCCGGAAATTCAACGCGCCGAGCAACTTCAGGGCAAAACCCTCGCCATCACGCGCTACGGCTCCACCAGCGACTTTGTTACGCGGCTGGTGCTACGCAAGCTCGGCTTGGATGGGAAAGTGGAGATCCGGCAATTCGGCGGAGTAGTCGAGGCCGATGTTGGTTTTCGCGCCAGACAAGCGGAAGGCCGCGTCGCTTCCCAGGCGCCCGGACCCCAGGCGAAGCTGCTTGTAGATGCCGCGGAACTGGGAATTCCCTTTTCTATGAATCTGCTAGCCGTCAGCAACGAATACTATCGAAAATCGCCGAAATCGGTGGAAGGAATTGTTGCGGCTTACATCGAAGGGATCGCCGCGTTAAAAATCAGGAAGCCGCAGGCGCTGAAGATGCTCACGAAGTACATGGGACAAAGGGGAGGCGCGGCGGAGACGCACCATGAATTTGTCACCAAGTACCTCGACTCCACTCCACGGGTCGATCCCGCGGCGGTGGATACGATCTTGGAGATGGTTGGCAGCCAGGGGGCGGCCAAAGAGAAACTCTTTGACAACCGCATCGTGGACCGCTTGGTTCAGGAAGGCTTTATCGACAAGCTTTACAGGGGAGGCAAGCAATGACTGAGAAGCAGTGGCGCGATCGCTTGGGCAAGATGGTGCGCGACTACATCCGCTCGCCGGAACTGGAATATTATTTTTCCATCAAGATGAATAAGCCTAGAGCGGCTGTCATGGTGCAGCAGCAAAGTTTGTTCGTCCGGCATCGGCGCGACTGTTGGGCGCATGTCTCGGCGAACTGCCCGGTAATGGCGGTCAAGCAGCGAATCCTCGAGCATGAATACGAAGAAATTATCCGTGATGATTTTTCCGATTATGGTCACCTTCATTTGATTATTCGCCAGGGGAACTCGGTGGGCCTGGAACCACAAGAGATTATCAACGCCGAACCCTTGCCCGAAACCCGCATGGCGCTTTATGCCTGGTCGTGGATGACCAGTGAAATGGCGTGGACCGAATCGCTGGGCGGTATGACCATCACGGAATGGTGCAACGATGACCGCTTGTTGGGCGACCTGGGCGGCGGACAGTCCACGCGCATGGCGAAAAAATGGATGGACGAGATGGGCTTTTCGTGGAAGGAGATCCCCAACCTCCAGGCGCACAGCCAGGCCGACGAGAAGCATAGCGATATGTTTTTGCCGTTCCTCGCCGAACACGCCACCGGCAAAAAAGAAGCGCCGGCGATACAGGCCGCCCAGGACTCCCTCGCTTTCAACGCCATGTACCGCAAAGGGATCGCGCAGGCGCAAGCGAAAATTCCGCTGTGAAAGAACGGGGAGATGGAGTATTGGAGTGGTGGAGTAATGGATAGATCGAAGCCGAGATCCTTCGCTGACGCTCAGGATGACGCACTCCGGACGATTACGCATCGACTGTCATTCCGAACGCAGGAGGAATCTCGTCTTGGTCAGTTATTATTCGGGTACGTTAGTTTACGCATCACTTAGTCAGGAGGCTTTCATGAGTCTGTGGCCGAAAACCAGAGAGCAGCTCAATGAAATGGTCAATCGCCACTTCGAAACTCCGGAGTACCGGCAATTGTTTGCCGTGAAACTCACGCCGGCGCGACAGAAGATTTGGGATCTGCATTATCCGCACTACATCAAGAGCCGGCGCGATTGCTGGGGGGCGGCGGCGGTGAATGCGCCGCTCGACGTCAAACGGGCGATTTGGGAACACGAGAAAGACGAGTTGATTTTTGACAAGCGCATGGGGTCGGCGCATTTGACCGACCAGCAGATGGCTGAGGCCACCGCGGAGACTAACCTCCACCCCGGCGCCAGAGCGGCGATCATGGCTTGGATGTATCTGGCGTCCACAAGGCCGTGGATCGAGTCGCTCACGGTCAACCACATCACCGAGCGCAAGAATAATCCGGCCATCGTGAAGGGCGGCGGTTTTACCGCTCGCTTCGCCCACAAGCGTATCGCCGATCAAGGCGGAACGATCGAATCGCTCGATATCAACACGCGAGTGCATATGGTGGCGGATGAAGATCATTCGGATATGTTCGAGCCTATCTACGATCGCTATGTCGTCGACGAGAGAACCGCGCAGGCGGTGATCCGCGCGGCCCAGGACAGTCTAACCATCGACCGCGCTTATCGTTGCGCGCTGGCAACGGCCATGGCGCTGATCGCGGAATCGGCGGCGGCGTAGCGCGCCTGCGTGGTTTCAGGTTTCAAGTTCCGGGTTTCGGGTTCGGAGGCGAACAGCAATCGCGCGCTCCGTTGCTCGTTCATCATCAGAGCCCATTTCTTCACCTCTTCCCCCTTGACGGGGGAAGATTGAGATGGGGGTGATTGTGTCGGGGTAACTGATTTCGCATTGTAAAAAAGAAACAGAATGGACATTAAGTTCGGTCTCATCAGCTCCGATTCCCACGGCCAGCTCGGCAAGGACGCCTATACCAGCCGCATGTCGGGATCCAAGTGGGGCGACCGCATTCCTCATGTCGTCGAGGTGCGCGAAGAAAAATTCGCCCACGCAGTCGAACGCTGGGTGGTGCATGGCGAGATCCAGGGAGGAAATGTCTGCAACTGTCCGACGGCGATGGCAAACCGAAAATACTATCCGCAGCGCTGGGAGGAAGTGCCGCTTGAAGTGTACGACCCCGCGCACCGGCTCAAGGCGCTGGACCGCGACCGCGTCGATGCCGAAGTGCTTTTTCCCAACGGCCCGGGAGGAACGTTTTTCTACGGCGATGCGGATTTCGAGCTGGCCTGCGTGCGCGCTTACAACGACGCGCTGGCCGAATTCCGCCAGGTGAGCGAGCGTTTCATTCCGCTCGCGGTACTGCCTTTTATGAGCCCGATTGAAACCATCGTCGCCGAGGCCGAGCGCGCGGTCAAAGCCGGCCATATGGGAATCAACATGCTGGCGGATCCGAGCGTTTCGGCCAAGGAGTTAAAAAGCCTTGGCGATCCATTTTGGCAACCTTTATGGGATGTTTGCCAGCAACTCGGTGTCGGTGTTCATCTCCATGCCTCCGCGGGGCTCGCAGGTCAATTGTCCTTGCCGCGTTGGGAAGGTTTCACCCGCAGACAGTCGCACTGTGTCTCCACCCTGCGCAATTTCTGTACGGCGACGCAAATTATTCCCTTCCTGATTTTCTCCGGCATGCTGGAACGATTCCCGCGCCTCAATTGGGTCTTCGCCGAGACCGGCTTGGGCTGGGTGAGTTCCGTCCTGGAGGCCTGCGATCACGAATGGCAAAAGCGCCACCTTTGGAGCGAGGGATTGATCACGAGACCCAGCGAGTTGTTCCGGCGCCAAATCTTCGTGGATTTCTGGTTCGAGACGGTGGGCGTGCAGCTACGCGATTATATCGGCGTCGATAACATTCTGTGGGAATCTGACTTTCCCCATATCACTTCGACCTATCCAACTTCTTGGGATGCCGTGGAGCATTCCCTGGCGGGCGTGCCAACAGCGGATCGAGAAAAAATTCTGTTTGGCAACGCCGCGCGGCTTTATCGGCTGATTTGAATTCGGCACGCCGATGAATGGACAAAATTCCATGGAGCCGAAGTACGGCCTAATCAGCGCTGACGACCATGTGCAGGAACACCCCGAGGTCTGGACATCGCGCATGTCCAAACAGAAGTGGGGCGACGGCATACCGCATGTCATAACCGAATCGGACGGCAGCGAGTCCTGGGTAGTCGGGGGACAGCGCGTTTCACTGCCCGGAGTCGCCATCGCCGGCGCGCTCATGGGCAACCCTCAGCGCGAGCCGCGCCGCTGGGAAGAGGTGCCGCCTATGGCTTACGACGCAGCGGAACGGCTCAAGGCCATGGACCTGGACCACGTCGATTGCTCCGTGCTCTACCCGATCGTCGGCGGCCTGGCGGCGGAGAGCTTTGGCAAGCTCGAAGATCCCGATTTAGAGTTGGCGTGCGTGCAAGCCTACAACGACTGGCTCATCGAGGAATGGGCGAGCATCAGTCCGCGTTTCGTGCCCCAATGTATCGTGCCCATCTGGCCGATAGAGCGAACCGTCGCGGAGATCAAGCGCGCCGTGGCCAAAGGCCATAAAGGCGTGATTTATCCGGCCTCGCCGATGGAGCTGCGCGCCGTGCCCCACATTAACGAGCCGGCTTATGATCCGCTTTGGGCCATTTGTGCGGAGCTCAATGTGCCGCTCTGTTTTCACGCGGGAGCTTCGCCCAAAATTCAAATGCGCCCTGGCGCCGATTTTTCGCCGGCGGTGGCGGCGGCTTTCAGCGGGGTGGTGCGTTCGGTCAGTTCGATTGCGGTGCTGGCAAATTTTCTCTTCTCGCGCGTGCTCTACCGTTTTCCGAATCTAAAAGTCGTGTTTGCCGAAAGCTCGTTGGGCTGGGGCGCTTACGAGATCGAGTACGCCGACTATCAATCCGCTGCCGACGGCTTGGAGTCGGAAGGATACCCATTGAAACCCTCGGAGCTTTTCCAGCGCCAGTGCTATTTCACCTGCTGGTACGATCGCGCGAGTCTGCGGGTGCGAAAATATCTCGGCGCCTCGAATATCCTGTGGTCAACCAACTTTCCGATGGCCAACTCGACCTGGCCCAGCTCGCGCCGGCACATCGATGCGTCTTTCGGCGGGTTGCCTGACGATGAGAGGCGCGAAATCTTATACGACAACGCCGCGAGGCTCTATTCTCTGTAGAAAACTCAATTGTAGAGGAGGCATAACTATGCGACCCAAGGTGAGACATG
>DASWHT010000195.1:0-13225 GCA_036398075.1 Binatia bacterium
CACCGTGGGCTCCATGAGTATGGGGTACTCGGAAACCTTTCACCGGTTCCACAAGAGCCTGCTGTTTCCGGTGCTGCGCATCACGCCGCCGCACCTGTTTCGCTACTGTCAGGGCATGAGCGAGAGCGCCGCGCTCGGCGCGGCGATGACCGAAGCGGAAGAAAAACTTGGGCAAAACAAAGACAGTCTGGCCGCGCTGGTGATGGAACCGCTCATGCAAGGCGCCGCGGGCATGTGGTCGCAGCCCGTCGAGTACGTCAAGGCAATGGCGGAACTTTGCCGGCGCAGCGGAATCCTTTTCGTCCTCGATGAGGTTGCCACCGGCTTCGGCCGCACCGGCAAGATGTTCGCGGCTGAACACGCCGGCGTGACGCCGGATATTCTCTGCCTAGCCAAGGGCATTACCGGCGGCTATCTGCCGCTGGCCGCGACGGTTACGACGGAAGAGGTCTATTCGGCATTTCTCGGCGACTACAAAGAGTTCAAAACTTTCTTTCATGGCCACACCTACACCGGCAATCCGCTCGGTTGCGCCGCGGCATTGGCCAGTCTCGAACTGTTCGATCGGGAAAACATCATTGAAAAAATGCAGCCAAGGATCGCTTGCTTGCACAGACGGCTCGCCGGCGAGTTCTTGCGATTGCCCCACGTAAGCGACGTGCGCCAATGGGGCTACATGATCGGCATTGAATTGGTCGAGGACAAAAAAAGCCTGAAGAATTACGCGACGGAGCGAAGGATCGGCCACCAGGTGATCGCCGCAGCGCGCCAATATGGGGTGATGATCCGCCCGCTGGGCGACGTGATCGTACTGATGCCGCCATTGACCATCACCGATGACGAGCTCACCACACTCTTGAACGTGGTTTATGACTGTATTCGCAGTGTTACGGGAAGTTGATGAGGCTCTTAAAGCGTTGATGATCGAGGCTGGAGGATAGAGGATGGAAGATCGATCTTCAATTCTCGATCCTCTATCATCGGGCTTGGGGTCCTAATGGGCAGCGGTCTGTTCATCACCGGTACGGACACCGGCGTCGGCAAGACCTACGTGACATGCGGTCTCGCCGCGCTCCTCCGCGAGTCCGGTTATCGCGTCGGCGTCATGAAGCCGGCTGAAACCGGTTGCGACGGCGGCGATGGCAAACTGGTGCCGCAAGACGCGCTGGCGCTGAAGGCCGCGGCCGGGTGCGAATTTTCTCTGGAAAAAATTTGTCCCTATCAGTTCCGCGAGCCGCTGGCGCCGAGCGTCGCCGCTGAGCGTGAAGGACAGCGCATCGATATCGAACGGCTGATGGATATCTACCGCGAGATCAGCGCCGCCCACGATATTACCTTTGTCGAAGGCGCGGGCGGTTTGATGGTGCCGCTCGCGCCGAGCTACACCTACGCCGATTTCGCAAGTGTCTTGAAGCTGCCGGTGATCGTCATAGCGGCGAACCAGCTCGGTGTCATCAATCATTTGCTGTTGACGCTGGAGCATGCGAGCTGCAAGGATCTCAGAGTCCTGGGGTATGTTCTGAATCAGCTGGAGCCCGCGGCGTCGCTGGCGGCGGAGACCAATCGCGAGGCACTTTTCTCGCTCACGGCTGTGCCGTGTTTGGGCGAGCTGTCCTACGCTGGAGTCGCCGCGGCAGCAACGGCTGCGGTCGGCGCAGCATTGGAGAGCAAGTTTCTCGCCGCGTTATTGCCGCGTCGGTAGAAGGCTACGGGGACGGGAAAGCCAATAGGAGATGTTTTGTGAGAAACTTCTTGATTCGACTGCGCCAGATGTTGGGCGCGACAAAGATTGCGCGCAGGTTATATCGCCGGCTGCCGTCCAACAAGCGCTGCAAGGAATGTCTCGTGCCCTTCCTCGGATTGTTCTCTATTCCTTTCAGCCTGGTGCAGATCAGGCCTTCGCGCAAAAATCCCAACCTGTGCACCCTTTGATATGAGCTGGCTCCTCCGGGCGGGGAGCTCTGCCACATCTCGGTGCTCTTCGTTGACGTGCGCGGCTTTACGTCGCTGGCGGAGCGGCTGCCGCCGGCGGAAGTGGCGCAGCGTCTCAATCGCTTCTACGCTCTCGCCTCCAAGGCAATTTTTCACTATGACGGCACGCTGGATAAGCTCGTCGGCGATCAGGTCATGGCTTTTTTCGGCGCACCGCTGTACGCCAAAGATCACCCGGCCAGAGCGGTGCAAGCGGCGGTAAGCATTCTCGAAGGGGTCAAGGATCTCGCTCAGGGAGGCGGCCTGAAGGTCGGCGCCGGCATCGCCACGGGGGAGGCCTTTGTCGGCAACGTGGGGGAAGGCGCGGTGACGGACTACACGGTGCTGGGAGATACCGTCAACGTGGCGGCGCGTCTGCAGGGCGCCGCCGCCGCCGGACAGATACTCGTTACCGAAGAAACCTATGCACAGGTCGCGGCCAAGTTTCCCGATGTGCCGGGTCGCGAAATTGAGCTTAAGGGGAAAAGCGAACCGGTTCGCGTCAGAGCGATTGTCGTGAATGGCGGCGCCGGCCGGCAAAATAACCGGTCGTAAGTGTCATTGCATAGCATATCAGTGCGTTCCGTCACGCTCGCCGGCGACGAACCGGTGCGCGTGGATAAGCCGATTCCGCTTTCCCAAGTGCGTGATTTGTCCGAGGACCAATAGAAAATTGCGAATGCTTTTCGTCAAGACTTCCGTCTTTCCTCATTAATGAAGTTAATGACTATTTGGCGGAGGCCTTCGTCGGCACGCGCAATCTCGAAGATCTGGCCGTAACTTTCTCGAGTGAGTCCTTCCTTCGTAAGCGCTCCTTGCATCTCTGATACTGCTTCATTTTCAATTTCCTTGCCCTCTTCAGGATTCTTAGCTTCTTTCAGCCGAGGCTCATATACTTGCCGAATCTTCTCAATCTCCACGTAAACTTTAGCGAAAGACCTGAGTTGGTTCTCACTCACGCTCAGTTGCGGCTTGAGCGACTCTTGCGCCTGAACTTGTTTTGCGAATGGAAGGATAAGAAATCCGGCGACAAAAATCGCTGCGACAGTCTTCGGACTCGCTATTTGCATCACCTACCTCCTTCTGGGACAAAGATTTCTTTTTGTGCAGCAATACATATGCCAATCGTTTCCAGCATGATTATCCTGCATTATTAAATAGATCCTTGCGTTGCGAGAATGGAGTTGCATGAGTTTCCCTGCAGGGGAGACCAGAAATCTCTAACAAGATCGGTGTTTGCTCAATTGCGCAAATCCGCAACAGATTGCATATTGGGCGGGGTCGTTTCCTCAACGACGGCGCATTTCGGTTCCGAAACTTCTTAAGTTCGGCAGCATTATCCAGCAGACCAGCGTAAGCAGTCCGCCGACGGCGCAGCCGACGAGCAGCGCGCCGGGCGCTCCCATGAGGGCGGCGATGAAACCCACTTCGGTTGCGCCCACCGCGTTCGCTCCTTGAGAGAACATGTTGAAAACGGCGAAAGCTCGGCCGCGAACCTGATCTGGAGTCAGCAGATGAAAGGTAGTCTGGCGCATAACCGCTTGCAGTGAATTCGTAAGTCCGAGGACGCCGAGTAGAAAGACCGACAGCCAGAAGTTCGTCGATAGTGCGAAAATGCCCACGGCCACCGCGTAAGTAAGAAACGACCAGAGTACCACAAGTCCTTTGTGCTCGACATCGCCGATCAGAAGCAGAAGGAAGGTTCCGATAATCCCGCCGATCGCCGGAGCCGAGGACAATACACCGAAGCCCGCGGGTCCCACGGACAGAATATCTTTGGCAAAGATCGGCAACAGCGGCCGGTAACAGCCCGCGCCGGCGACTATGAAGTCGAGCACGACCATCGCTAAGATAATGGGCTCGGAACCAAGAAACCGCAGGCCGCCTAAAAAACTGCCAACGGCAAATGCTTCCTTTTTGCGATCCGGCGCTGGCGACGTTTGCATGAGAATAATGCTGATTGCTGCGGGAAGATAGAATAATGCATTGAATAGATACGCACTGCCGATATCCATCCATTCCAGACTGACGCCGGCTATCATCGGGCCGATGAAATGGGATGTTTGGCCGACGCTGGAGTTTAACGACACCGCATTGGTAAGATGGGAACGGGGTACGAGCGTCGAGATCAGCGCCATCCGCGCCGGATTGAGGACGATATTCAGCGCCGAAGTCAGAGCGGTGCCGACGAGGATATGCCAAACGCGAACGGCGCCGTTCAGGGTTAAGGTCCCCAGCGCGACGGCAACCAGCAAGTTTCCCGCCGCAGTGATGAGGAGCAGCTTCTTGCGGTCGACAAAGTCCGCCAGTGTCCCGCCGAACAGTCCCAGGGCAAACAAAGGGATTCCTTGTGCTAAACCCGTCAGCCCGAGCTGAAAGGCGGAGCCTGATAATTCATAAACCTGATAGAGATTCTGGATCTGGCGCATATGCTGTGCCGTCGAGGCAAAAAGCGCAACGAAAAAAAGCAGGCGGTAATCGCGGTAGGCGAGAGATGCCCACGGCCGGAGCGCAAGCGCCGGTCCGCGGCTCGGTTGTGGATCTGCGGCCATTACGGGGCGGGTGCTAGCTCCGATAATTCCTCATGACCTCGTCGTGAAGAAGTTTCAGCGGGATTTTCTTGGCGGCGGCGATCTTTTTCAGATCGTCGTATTCGGGCGTCGCGCGTTTTGTGCCGCCGGGAAGCTCGGCGACTTTGACCCGGACGTTGCCGTAGCGCGTCTTTACGTTTTCCAGCGAACGGTTGAGGATGACTCGGCCCACCGGGTAGAAGCGAACGCCGATGCTGGTGGTTTCATCCAGGAGGATGCGCGCTAGCTCGTCGCGGTCTTTAGGTTCGGCAATAACGCTGAGCAGCGTGGCCGGCCGGTTCTTCTTCATCTGCACCGGCGCGAGAAACACGTCGCGGGCGCCGGCGGCGAAGAGGCGGTCCATGACATAATCGTGGAACTGGGGATTCATGTCATCGATGTTGGTTTCGATGACGAGCATGGATTCTTCGTTCCATCCGGCTTTGCCGCCGGAGCCTAGAACGACGCGAAAGAGATTGGGCCGATGGGCAAACTCTTTTTGCCCGGCGCCGTAACCGACTCTCTCGACGGTCATGGGCGAATGCGCGCCGAAGCTTTTGCCCAACGCGCTGACAATGGCCGCGCCGGTGGGCGTCACGGTTTCGTCGTCGACATCGATTCCTTCGACGGGAAGTCCCTTGAGCAATTCGAGCGTCGCTGGCCCTGGAATCGGCAGCGGGCCATGCCGCGTCCGGGTAAGGCCGCGGCCCAACGGAATGGGCGAAAAATGAAATGCCTCGATCTTTAACTCATGCGCGGCCACGGCGGCGCCGACAATATCGACGATAGAATCGGTGGCGCCAACTTCGTGAAAGTGAACCTTGTCCACGGGAATACCGTGGACCTTGGCTTCGGCTTCGGCGAGGCGAGCAAATATCTTGAGCGCAGTGTCTTTGACATCGGGATGAAGCTTGCTGCGCCGGATCAGCAGTCGAATCTGGTTCCACGACCGGGCCGGATCGTTTTTTCCGCAAATCACCTCGAAGCGCGCGGCGCGGATACCGTGGACGGTTTTCTTCGAAGTCTTCAGGCTGAACCGCAGAACAGGAATTTTCTTTAGCTCACCTTTCAGCTTGGCAAGCGATAAACCGGCATCGAGAAGCGCCGCGACAAACATGTCGCCGCTGACGCCGCCGATCAGGTCTCCGTAGGCTATGCGCATTTGCGCCCTCACCCCTGCCCTCTCCCAGAGGGAGAGGGGGATTGCTTTTTTTTCCTCTCCCTGAGGGAGAGGATCAAGGTGAGGGGGTAATGGGCCAATAACCCCGCGCGACTCCGATGGAGTTGAGGATAGAGAATGGAGGATAGAAGATCGCGATTCTCAATCATCGATCTTCCATCCTCGATCTCTTCACCAATCGCGATGCGCTTCCTTGCCGCTGGTCTCGACGCGGACGATTTCCGCCTTGAACGGTTTTCCGAGCAGCGTGTCGATGAGCCAGTTGATCACCAGCGGGCGCGCCCGCGGGCTGCGGATCGAATGTCTCTCGCCTTCGAAGACGTAGAGCAGTTTTGGCGCCGGTATCTCTCCCATCAGTTCGTATACGAACTTCATATCACAGTGTTCATCGTCTTCGCCGGCGACGACCATGTAGGGGCAAGTTATTCTGGAGGTGACGCCTTTCAACGTGAGCGTCTTGGTGAATTCGTCGAAAGCCGCTTCGTCCTCATAGCCCGACATATACATGTAATTGAGTTTGAACGTCGGCGACGACATGTTGAAGATTGCGTACTGGCCGGGTTCCATGCAGACACCACTGACGGCGCACGCCTTGAAGCGTTTTTCCGCAGCGACCACGCGGGGCGCCCAATAGGACCCCATGCTGGAACCCATGACGCCGATGCGCCCGGCGTCGATCTCCGGCCGTTTGACCAAGTAATCGCAGGCAAGCTTGCCCGCGTCGGCGTAATTCGCCGCGTTGCACACAATACCGCCTTCGCGGGTCTCCCCCTGGCCGGGGCCGTCGACGGCCAGCACCGCGAAACCCCTTTCGAGAAACGGATCGCCGGTGGCGGGATTGTCTTCCTTCACGCCGTCCATGCCGGGGATGTACATGATACAGGGAACTTTTTCACCGGTTTTTGCATTCGGCGGCAGGTGCAAAATCGCTTGGATTTTTTTGCCTTCGTAAGGCAGCTCGACGCGCTCGATGGGCCGGCCGGCGTACTGGATAAACTTGTCGTAGCAAGCATGTTTGCGCTCCTGCCAATGGATGCGTTGGGGGTTACCATCTTCGTAGATAGCCCACATGGCGTTGGTGTAGAAACAGGACGCGATGTAGTAATGCTCGCGGGCTTCGAGCAGATGCCCGGCGCTCTCCTCGGCACGCGCCTGTTCTTCACGGCGCGCCGCGGCGCGGGAGAATTCGCGCGGGATATCGACGAATTTCTGGATTCTCCGGCAAATTTCCTGAAGATCGCTTTGGACGCCGGGGCCGCAGTTGCGCAGTATCTTTCCCGTTCTTCCCTGGTCCCAATCGATGCCACGGGTTTGAATCACTTGATCCAATAGCCAGCGCTGCTCGCGCCAGCGCCTCACTTGTCGTTCTGTTTCGATTCGCATGAGACCTCCCTTCGGGTGGTTCAAAGTTCAATGTTCAAGGTTCAATGTTTCAGAATGAAAGATCGGGGTTCGCAGTCTAAGCCTTGAACTTTAAACGCTGAACCTAGAGTGAGCTGCACTTTTTTGGCAGCGCGGTGTCATTTATCCTATGTACACGAAAGATCCGGCTGGTGAGGAAATTAGCCTTCAGCTTCGCGACGACTCTAGTCAAAAACCGCGGCGATGGCAAATTCGTCACCGAAGCGCAGGGCGATTGCCGCTGGTTGATTCTCCATAATTTTTGTGATTAAAAACAATTATAGCCTATCTTGCTGGGATCATTACGGAAATTCACGATGTTGTTTGATTTCGCTAATGTATTTGTGTTTACCGCGCTGGGCCTCGGCTTCGTCGGCGTCAATCTGCTGATCGGCAAATTGTTGCGCCCGTCGAATCCGCAGATCCGAAAATTATCGACCTATGAGTGTGGCGAGCCCTCCACCGGCAGCGCGTGGGTCAACTTCAATATCCGTTTTTATCTAGTTGCTCTGGTATTCATCATCTTCGAGGTTGAAATCGCTTTTCTTTTCCCGGTGGCCGTCGTCTTTCGCGGCCTGGTGGAAAGTGGGGACGGGTTGTTGGCATTCGTGAAGGCATTTATCTTCGTCGGCACGCTGTTTCTCGGTCTGGTCTACGCGTGGGCCAAAGGCGACTTGGAGTGGGTGAAAAAGATCAAGATATGATCTAATAAGAGGTCTAAGAAATTCCCATGAAACCATTGATAAACTCTCTGCCCGAGACTGTTTTCACGACCAAGATTGACGACTTGCTCAATTGGGGCAGGGCGTCGTCGCAGTGGTATATGCTGTTTGGTTTGGCTTGCTGCGCCATCGAACTGATGCAGACCGGCGGACCGCGCGCCGATCTGGACCGCTTCGGCGCCGTACCGCGCGCCACGCCGCGCCAGTCCGATCTCATGATCGTCGCCGGTACGTTGACCTATAAAATGGCCAAGCGCACCAAGCTGCTTTACGATCAAATGCCGGACCCTAAATATGTGATCTCGATGGGCAGTTGCTCGAATTGCGGCGGCCTGTTTCAACTGGCCTACTCGGTCTGTAAGGGCGTCGATAAAATTGTTCCCGTGGACGTTTATGTTCCGGGGTGCCCGCCGCGGCCTGAAGCGCTCACCGAGGGGCTGCTCAGAATTCAAGATATAATGATGCGCGAACGCTGGTTGGTGAAACCTTCCCGTCCGGCGACTGAAACGGCTGAAGCGTAGGGATGGACGCTCAACAGATTTTCGCGCGCCTCGAACAACAGTTTCCCGGCAAGGTCCACGATTTCAAGGGGGATGTTGCTGAGCCCTATTTGAAAGCCGATCGGACGGCAATCGTCGATGTCTGCCGGTTTCTGCGCGACGATGCGGATCTGAAATTCGAAGTTTTATCGGATCTGACCGCGCTGGATTGGCCCAAAGAAGAAATAATCCAGGTTGTTTACCACCTATTTTCATATACTCATCGACAGCAGATCGTGCTCAAAGTGGACTTGCCGCGGGATAATCCTACGGTCGCCACGGTTGAAGGCGTATGGAAAGTGGCAAACTGGTTTGAACGCGAAGTTTACGATCTTTTCGGCGTGATCTTCGAGGGCCATAGCGATCTTCGACGAATTATGTTGCCCGAAGACTGGGTCGGGTATCCGCTGCGCAAAGACTATGTCGAGCAGGAAGAGTACGACGGCATCAGCACGCAGCGCGCGCCGCTGGTCGAAAAGCTGCTTCGCTAATTCCTAGTTGCTTTTTGGATTGCAGAATCGGAAAAGAGATGGCTCGCGCAAAGACGCAAAGTGACGGGCCGAGGCCCGTCATCCCGAGCGAACGCGAGGGATCTAAGAAAGATTTCTCCCTTCGGTCGAAATGACAAGGAGCGTCAATTGCGCCTTGGCGTCCCTTCGGCCTCGCTCAGGACATGCTTGGCGCGATGAAATTTCTTGAAGTGGTTCTGTTAGACATTTAAAAGGGAAGCACCTAAATATCATGAACGAGACCGTACAAGAACAGGGCCCGGGTTTTTTCGCCGAAGAAATGACCATTAGCGTGGGGCCGCAGCACCCGAGCACCCACGGCGTGTTGCGCTTCGTCGTCAAGACCGACGGCGAAGTGATCAGCGAGGCGATCCCGGACGTCGGCTATCTGCATCGTTCCATCGAAAAGATCGGCGAAAAGGTCACCTGGCACGGCTATGTGCCCTACACCGACCGCGCCGATTACCTGGCGGCGATGTTTGCCAATCAGGCGTTTTGCCTGGCCGCCGAAAAACTGGCGGGAACGGAGGTCACGCGCCGGGGGGAGTTTTGCCGGGTGATCGCTTGCGAGCTCAACCGGATCGCGAGCCATTTGATTTCGGTAGGCACCTTTGGCCAAGACATTGGCGCCATGACGCCGTTCGTGCATGCGCTGCGCGAGCGCGAGACCATAAATAATCTTATGGAAGAGATCTGCGGCGCCCGGCTGACCTACAATTATATTCGCATCGGCGGCGTGGGTTACGATATCGTGCCGGGAACCTGCTCGCGCATCATCGATTTCCTCGATCACTTCGAACCCATCGTCGATGAGTTCAATCGGCTGCTCTCCGGCAACAAGATTTTTATCGAGCGCCTCGCCGGCGTGGCGGTGGTGAGCAAGGCAGACGCGCTTTCCTACAATTTAGTCGGTCCCAACCTGCGCGGCTCCGGAATCAAGTGGGACATCCGGCGCGACATTCCCTATTCAATATATCCGGAATTGGATTTCGAAGTTCCGGTGGGCACGGCGCAGGTGGGCGTGCTCGGCGATAGTTTCGACCGGTACTGGGTGCGCATCTGTGAGTTGCAGGAGAGCTGCAAGATTCTCCGCCAATGTCTGAAAATGATGCCCAAGGGGCCGGCCATCGCCAAAGTGCCGCGCAAGTTTAGACCGCCGGTCGGCGAACGCTACGCCAGGGTGGAGGCGCCGCGCGGCGATATGGGCTTCTATGTGGTCAGCGACGGCAGCGAATATCCGTACCGGGTGCGCATTCGCACCGGATCGTTTACCGCCATGGCCATCATCGACAAACTCAGCAAAGGCATTATGCTCGCCGATTTGATCGCGCTCATCGGCAGTCTCGACGTCGATGCGCCGGAGATCGACCGCTAGTCAGTGAAGAGGTTCAAAAGTTCAAGGTTCAACGTTCAAAGTTAAAGTTAGGGATAGTGCTTACGCGGTTCATCACATATGCAAGCGTATATTGACCAGTTGATCCAACAAGGTTACTTCACCGGCGCGCCCAAAGAAGTCGTTTACGCGGCTGCCATGGTGCTGATCGCTCTTGTCGTGCTATCGGTGTTCGTGGCCCCCTTGGCCGGGGTTACCAGTTGGCTCGAACGGCGGGTCTGGGCCAGGATGCAGTCCCGGGTCGGTCCAAATCGCGTCGGGCCGCAAGGCATTCTCCAGTGGCTCGCCGACGGCATCAAGAATTTATTGAAAGAAGATTTGATTCCCTCGGCGGCGGACGCCAAACTTTTCTCGCTGGCTCCCTACGTCGTGTTCATGGGTTTTCTCTGCACGTTCGTGGTGATTCCTTTCGGTAGCCAGCTCATCGTCGCCGATCTTAACATCGGCATACTTTATATTCTCGCGGTCACCTCGCTCGTAGTGGTTGGCATTCTCATGGCCGGATGGTCGTCGAACAATAAATGGTCGTTGCTCGGCGGCATGCGTTCCGCGGCGCAAATCGTGAGCTATGAGATTCCCGCGGGAGTTGCCGTCCTAACCGTTGTTTTTCTCGCCGGCACGCTGAGCATGCAGGGTATCATCGAGGCTCAAGGTTGGGCGCCCTGGGACTGGTTCTTGTTCAACAATCCATTTACCTTCGCCGCATTTTTTCTCTACTTTACGGCGGCGTTGGCCGAGGGCAACCGCACGCCCTTCGACATTCCTGAAGCCGAATCGGAACTGGTCGCGGGCTACGTCACCGAGTACAGCGGCATGCGATTTTTGTTTTTCTTCTTCGCGGAGTGGGGTAATTTGTACGTGATCGGCGCCGTGGCAACGACGCTCTTTCTTGGCGGTTGGCAGGTTGCGCCGCTGGCGCTGTTTGAGAATAACCCGGTTCTGTTGAACGTCGCGCAATTCATCACGTTTTTTCTCAAAGCGTATTTCTGGGTTTTCGTCGCGATGTGGGTCAGGGCGACGTTGCCGCGGGTGCGCGTCGACCAGCTCATGACGCTTTGTTGGAAATACATGGTGCCGCTGTCGTTCCTCTGCCTCATGGGAACCATTGGCTTTATGTTCATGCCGAAGGACATCCAGCGCATCGTCAGCGCGGCGATGTTCGGGCTCGGGGTCGCGCTGGTGATCATTTTCTTTATGCGGGTCGTCTTTCAAATTCGCCACGCCAAGCCGGAGCTTTATTTCAAGCCGCACATTTAATAGCTGAGGATTTATGACCGTTACCAGTTACGTAAAAGATATTACCGACACGGTGAAATCGGTTTTCGAGGGAATGTCGATCACGTTTTCCCACCTGGCGCGCCGTCCGATGACGATTCAGTACCCGGATAAGATCCCGGTGCCGATTCAGGAGACGCTGCCACTGCGCTATCGCGGCATTCTCGAAGTCGATATGGATATCTGTACCGGCTGCCTGGCTTGTGAAAGAGATTGTCCGATCACGTGCATCACCATCGGCATCGAGATGGACAAAGAAACCAAGCAGCGCCAGTTTACCCATTTCGATATCGATGTCTGTAAGTGCATGTATTGCGGCTTGTGCTCGGAGGCCTGCCCCACGGGCGCGATCCGCCATTCGCAGGAGTTTGAAGGCGCAAGCTACAATCCGGCGGGTTTGGTACGCCACTTCGTGCCGCAACCCCAGCCCTTGTATAAACCGAAAAAGGGCGGGGAAACAGAGCCGAAATTAGTCGCAAAGGTGGACATTGGGCTAAAATATCTGGATGAGTTCGCCACGCCGGATGGCGGAGGTGGCGCGGAGGAGAAGTAAGCGGCGCAAAAAAGGGCGTTCTTCCCCTTGATCCAGAACGATTCTTCCGGTAAATGAGCCGGAAGCCCTTCAACACTTTCGGGTTTCCACGACAAATTTCTAAGGTGGCATGGAAATATCTACGGTCGTTTTTTATCTGGTTGCGGGAATCACGGTGGGTTCCGCCGTGGTGGTCGCTGTTTCCCACAATATTATTTACTCGGCGTTTTCCCTGCTCGGGACCTTCATGGGGGCAGCGGGAATCTACATTTTTCTTGGCGCCGACTTTGTCGCGGCGGTGCAAGTTCTGATTTACGTCGGCGGTATTCTCGTCTTGATACTCTTCGCCGTGATGCTGACTCATCGCATCACCGATGTTGAAATTACCAACCGCGCCGCCGGGCGGATTCCCGCGCTGATAATCGTCGGCGTGTTTTTCGCTTTGCTAGTGCAGACGGTCAGGGAAACGTCGTGGGTCAAGGTCAAGGAGGTCGCTTACCAGCCCACCACCGCGAAGATCGGCGATTTGTTCCTGGAGCAGTATCTGCTGCCGTTTGAGCTCGCTTCCCTGGTGCTTCTGGCGGCCATGATCGGCGCCGTCGTATTGTCCCGCAAGGAGATCAAAGAGTAGCCATGATCGCCGGCTTTTCGCCCAACGAGTTGTCGTCCTATCTCGTCATCGGCGCCATTCTTTTTTGTCTGGGGCTGTTTACGGTTTTGACGCGGCGCAACGCCATCAGCGTGCTCATGGGCGTGGAGTTGATACTTAACAGCGCCAATATCAACTATGTCGCGTTCTCCCACTTCGGTAGCGGGAATCTGGACGGGCAGTTATACGCCATATTCGTGATCATGCTCGCCGCCGCCGAAGCGGCGGTCGGCTTGGCCATCGTGCTCGCCATTTTCCAGATCTTCCATACCATCGACGTCGAGGCCGCGGAGACGCTCAAAGAATAGTTCAAGGTTCAAGGGTTCAACGTTCAAGGTTGTACATGGATAATCCGATACAGACCGACTACCTGCGCTGGATCGTCTTCCTGCCGTTGATCGGCGCGATCATCAACGGCCTGTTGGGCGCGAAGATTCAAAAAGCATGGGGCGAGGGCGCCATCAGCTTGCTGGCTTGCGCGCCC
>DASWHT010000196.1:0-4298 GCA_036398075.1 Binatia bacterium
CGCTTCGACCGGGCGACCAGCCCTGGGACAATTACATGTTCGATCACTTTGTAACCGAGCGCACCTGGAGCAAGCTCTCGGCCCGAGAACAGGTTACCCGCTGGGACGAAATCCTGGACGAGCATCAGATGGAATACGCCGTCTGTTTTCCGACCGGTTCAGGGAGCGTCGTCCGGTTGCAGGAACTGCCGTTTCAAATCGCGGTGGCGCGCGCTTGCAACGATCAGTTCGCCGGTGAATACAATGCGCTTTCCGAGCGCGTGAAATGCGTCGGCGTCTTGCCGATGCGCTCGCCGCAGGCCGCCGCCGAGGAGTTGGAGCGCGCCGTGAAGGAACTGGGGATCATCGGCTTTGAGATTCTTCCGGTCGGTTTGCCGCTGGCGCTGGGCGATAGCTTCTATGATCCGGTTTACGCCGCGGCGGAAAAGTGCGGCGCGGTGCTCGGCATCCACGGCACCCGCAGCTGGTCCCGCGAGCTCGGCGCCCAGGGTTTGAACACTTTCGCCGAAGTCCATGCCTATGCCTTTACCGCGGGCATTTTGCTCCAGTTTACCAGCATGATCTGCCAGGGCGTGCCGGTGCGTTTTCCCAGGCTTCGCTTCGCGTTTTTAGAGATCGGCGCCACCTGGTTACCCTACTACCTCGATCGTCTCGACGAGCACTGGGAAAAACGCGCTGAGTTCGAGATGCCGCTCCTCAAAGACAAACCCAGCGAGTTGGTGAGAAAATCGGAGGTTTACTTCAGCATCGAATCCGGCGAGTCGCAACTGGCGCAAGCGGTTGAATACGTCGGCGCGGACCATTTTCTTTATGCCTCGGATATTCCGCATTGGGACTGCGAGTTTCCGGGAAACCTCCAGCACCTCCGCAGCCACGAGGGATTGTCCGCCGAAGTTAAAGAAAAGATCCTGTACAAAAACGCCAAGCGACTTTTTAATTTGTAAATTCATTTGCCATTCCGGGCAACCCCCGCGAAAGCCGGAGGGCGAGCCGGAATCCACGACCCCCTCTTTGTCTCTTAGCAAACTTTGTAGGGGACGGTCGCGACCGTCCCTTACAAGTGGGGGTTCTCAATTCCCCTCGTGCAAGAATGGCTGATCTTGCACGGGGCGGGAATGACAGACTCGGACTCCTGACTTTGTAAACGAACTTCAAAGACAGGACATGAGTGCGATTTAGGAGTCGACGTGGAATACCAAAATCTCATCCATGAAGACGGCGAGAGAGGTATCTTTCGAGTGCACCGCTCGGCCTTCACCTCACTGGAGATCGCGGCAATCGAGCGCAATTACATCTTCGACAGATGCTGGCTGTACCTCGGCCACGAATCCGAAGTTGAAAAGCCTGGGGACTTCCGGCGGCGCACCGTAGCCGGGCGCTCGCTTTTTTGGATCCGAGGGAGCGACGGCAAGATACGAGCGTTTCATAATACCTGTACGCATTGGGGCGCTAATGTCTGTCGCGTTGACCAAGGAAACGCAAATACGTTCCAGTGCTTTTACCACGCCTGGACGTTCGACAATAAAGGGGAGCTGATAAGCGTGCCGGACGAAGCGGGCTATGCTCAAGGATTTAACAAAGCGGAGTTGGGCCTCGTTTCGCCGCCTCGGCTAGAGCACTATCGCGGGCTTTACTTTGTCAGCTTCAATCCGGATGTCACCGACCTCGTCAACTATCTCGGCGGGGCCAAGGAATACCTCGATCTGATCCTCGATCAGTCGGAAGCGGGGTGGCGCGTGATTCCCGGCACGCAGCACTATGGCGCGAGAGCTAACTGGAAAATGTTTTCTCTTAACAGCCTGGACAGCTACCATGTGAAACCGTTGCACGCGACTTTCTTCAAATACACCCAAAGCCTGGGGCCGGGCGACTCGCCACCGGCGCTGCCGGATTTTCCCGGAGCTGAAGGACGATCTCTTGCGCTGGGCAACGGTCACGGCGTCGACATCTTTGCAGCCGGCGAGCGGGCGCGACCGATTGCTAACTGGCATCCCATCCTCGGCGACGAAACCAAAAATGAGATCCGCGATATCCGGGCACGCCTCGTCGAGCGCTTTGGCGAAGCGAGGGCTTATCTCATGTGCAACACCAATCGCCTTATGCTGATCTATCCTAACTTCGCGCTGCACGACATCGCCGGAATCAGCCTACGCTATTTCGAACCGGCTGGACCTGACTCTATGGAGGTGACGGTCCAGACGCTCGCGCCGAAGAATGAATCGGCGGAGTTACTCAGCCGGCGATTGGAAAACTTCGTCAGTTTCCTTGGGCCGGGCGGCTTTGCTCATCCCGATGACATCGAAGCCATGGAGTCCGCCCAGACCGGATTTAGAGCGGGCGGCCCGCTTTGGATCGATGCCTCCAGAGGCATGCACCGGAAAGCCACGGCCATTGACGAATGCCATGTTCGATCATTCTGGCGTCAGTGGCAGGCCAACCTTAAACAACCGCCAACCGCCGCCACCCTTGACGACCCGCTTGAAGAGATCGGCCGTTAACGACAAGCCCGATGAGAGCGCGAATTTGACGACCTATTCCGACAACGAACTCGCCAGGCTCATACTGCACCGCGAGGTGGAAGCCTTTCTCTTTGAGGAAGCGGCTCTGCTCGACGAGTGGCGCCTGGAGGACTGGCTCGCGCTTTTTACCGACGATGCGCGATACCTCGTTCCGGCTACGGACACGCCCGAGGCGGATCCTCGCAAAGCCCTATCGATCATCGACGACGATGCGGCGCGACTACGGGGGCGGGTCGAGCGCTTGCAAAGCCGCCACGCCCATCGCGAGTTTCCCTGGTCCCGCACCCGGCGTTTGGTGACTAACGTGCGGGTCACGGAAGTCGTGGGGACGGATATTCATGTCACCGCCTCGTTTCTCGTATATCGCATCCGCGGCGGTCATGTGGACCCTCTCATCGGCCGATACGAGTACACGCTGCGGCGCATCGGAAAAACGCTCAAGATCGCCTACCGAAAGGCCGTGCTGGATCTGGAAGCGCTCCGGCCGCACGGCACGGTGAGTATTATTTTGTAAGCTCTTGTGGGTCAGACTTCTACGACTGATTCTGGTGAAAAACTCCGTTCATCCTTCGAGAGCCTCAGGACGAACGGAGGAGCCGTTGAAATCTTTGAAGATTTTTCCGTTCATGCTGAGCCTGTCGAAGCATTCTTAGGGTTTTTCAGCAGGATCTACGACTTGACTATCTTTGTCGTTCGTAGATTTCGACAAGATATCCGCTGCGCGGGGCCGCGCCGGATAGCGCTCACAGGCTCACTTCCGAGTGATTTCCTTGAGCAGCTTGTGCCATTCAGCCAATGTTTCGTCGTATTGGGCGATTGTAATTCCTTTTTCGGGATACCAGCGCTTGAATCCATATTCCTTCTGGGCGCTGCCAAAGTACAAATCTTCAAGTAATTTTTGGCCCTCCGGGCTCAAGAGAAAATTCGCGAAGAGCAACGCCGCATGGGGCCGCGGCGCGTTGGCGTAGACGGCTGCCCCTCCAGCGTTGGTAACCACTAGCTCCATGGGAACCCAGGCCACCGGAGCGCCTTTCCTCGCGGCAACGTTCGTCGCGCTATAAAACTGGCTTGGGGAAGCGTATATTTCTCCCGCCGCCACAAGCTGGGTCAAGGCGCTGCCCGCCATCATGTGCATGCGAATGTTCTGTTCCTTCAACCTCTTTACAAAACCCTCTCCTTTAGTTTTCAGCATGGCGCCAACGATTCGCGCCCCCGTATCGTCACCCGAGATGCCCATCTTATCCCGCAGCGCCGGCCGCGCCATGCCGTCGAAATTTTTCGGCACGTCGGCGGCATCGAGGAAATTCTTGTTGTAACCGAAGCCGATATAGGATTCGCGGGCAATCGTCCAGTAAACGAGATTTTTCGGAGCTTTTTCCTTCGAGTCCTCCGGAAACGCCGCAAGATGCGGCGAAGTGTAGGGCATCAACAATTGGTGGTCGCGAAAAGTCAATAACCCTGGGAGCGTCGTCTCGATGGCGTCGGCGATGTGGCGCCGCGCCGCGGCCTCATTGAGAAGTCTCTGAGCCAGCGCGGACGAACCCGTGCGGAAGGTTTCGACTTTCACACCTGCGTATCTGGTCTCGAATGCGCTCGCGATCTGTTTGTTTTGCTCGGCGGCCAGCGTCGTGTACCAGACAACCTTGCCTTCCCGTTTCGCGCCTTCAAGCAGCAAACGCTCACGATCCGAACCGGGATAGGAAGCCAATTCAGCGAGCGACGATGGTTTACCGGATTGGCCCCATGCCGGCGCGAATACGAGCAAAACGAGAAGCGCCG
>DASWHT010000197.1:0-2725 GCA_036398075.1 Binatia bacterium
TGCAACTGACCCCGCGCGACGAGGTCAGAGACTACACTTCAAAACCGACATGGAACGACTGCACGTCTTTTATCAGGGTGAGCGGATCAATTAGATTTTGCTGAAAAACCCTAAGAATGCTTCGACAGGCTCAGCATGAACGGAAAATCTCCAATGATTGCAACGGCTCCTCCGTTCGTCCTGAGGCTCTCGAAGGATGAACGGAGTTTTTCAGCAGAATCCAATTAGAGACCGGCATGCTTTCGACCATGGAATTTCCGAAGAGCAAGGCAATTTTCAAACGCTGCCGGGCATTGGCATCTTTGTAGAGAAGGCCTGCGTAAATTGCCGCCGCGCCTTTGTGTGGCGGTTAACAGAGGAGATCGATTTCATGGCGACAAACTATGACGCAATCATCATCGGCACGGGACAAGCCGGGCCATCGCTAGCCGCGAGGTTGGCCGGGGCCGGAATGAGCGTAGCTATTATCGAGCGCAAATTGTTCGGCGGCACCTGCGTCAACACGGGCTGCATTCCGACCAAGACGCTGGTGGCCAGCGCCTACGCCGCCCACATGGCCCGGCGTGGCGCTGACTTTGGCGTGGAGATCGACGGCGCCGTTACGGTGGACATGCGGAAGGTCAAGGCGCGCAAGGACGGCATCGTGCGCCGATCGAACGAAGGCGTGGAAAAATGGCTGAAGGGTTTGAACAGCGGCACCGTCTACAAGGGCCACGCGCGCTTCGCGGGCCCGCACACGGTAATGATCAATGGAGAGTTGCTCGAGGCGAGCAAGATATTTATCAACGTGGGCGCGCGCGCCTCCATCCCGCCGCTTCCCGGCCTTGAGAGCGCGAACTACCTGACCAACTCCGGCATGATGGAAGTGGACTTCCTGCCGGAGCACTTGATTGTCGTGGGCGGGAGCTACATCGGTCTGGAGTTCGGCCACATGTATCGGCGCTTCGGCAGCGAGGTGACGATTGTCGAGAGAGGTCCGCGGCTGATCAACCGCGAAGACGAAGATGTGTCCGAGGCTATCAAAGGAATCCTTGAAAACGAAAGCATCAACGTTCGTCTCAACGCCGAGTGCATGGCCGTGGAGAAACGCGGCGATCGGGTGGTCGTCAAGCTCGATTGCTCCAGCGGCGCGAGAGAAGTGGCCGGATCGAATTTGCTGCTGGCCGTGGGACGCCGTCCCAACACGGACGATCTTGGACTAGAAAACGCAGGCATCGCGCTGGACGAGCGAGGCTACATCGTGGTGGATGATCAATTGCGCACCAACGTGCCTGGCGTCTGGGCGTTGGGTGATTGCAACGGAAGAGGGGCTTTCACGCACACGTCGTACAATGACTATGAGATCGTGGCCGCCAACTTGTTGGACAACGATCCGCGCCGGCTGAGCGACCGTATTCAGGCGTATGCGCTGTACATTGACCCGCCGCTCGGGCGGGCTGGAATGACTGAGGCCGAGGTGCGACAGTCTGGGCGAAAAGCTCTGATCGGTAAAAGACCGATGACGCGGGTGACCCGCGCGAATGTGAAAGGCGAAACTCAAGGGTTCATGAAGTTCCTGGTGGATGCCGAGACGAAAGCGATCTTGGGAGCAGCGATCCTGGGCGCCGGAGGCGACGAAATCATCCATTCCATTCTTGACGTGATGTATGCCAAAGCTCCCTACACGGTCATCCGCCGGGCCATGCATATCCACCCCACTGTGACGGAGCTGATTCCAACAACACTGGGCGAACTCGAGCCCCTGGGGTGAGGGCTGCGCGTAACTTTTTGGTTCAACGTATTCCTATCCTTTGTTGAACCGTTGTTCTTAACTTTGAACCTTGAACTTTGAACCGCAACGTAGTTCGTTTCTCCAGGCTCACCCCTTCGATTGACACAGTGTCGTGATTATTCACCGTGTTTGATGGTGGGCGCGAAAAAACCCTCCTTGAATTACTTGACACGTATAATATTTAAATATAAAGAAAACACTATCCAGCCAAAGCGCGGGCCCCAGTCGTTATTTTCGCCGCAACATAATGTGGTAAGGAAATAAAGTGGCTACTATCTGTTGGGTTTTGCGCTCCGGCGCTTAAAGTCGCTCAGAAACCGCTGCCTTAGCGTAGCGCTCAAAAAAATCACGGAGTGAGTCGATGCCTCCCCGTCACCAATCCCCCGATCGTAAACTATCAGACGGAAAATCCGAGTGATTTATGGCTGAAACCTACTACGCCGACTTTCGCGACTACATAGATTTTCTGGAGAAGCGGGGCAAGCTCCATCGCTGGCGGCGTCCCGTCAACAAAGACACCGAAATGATGCCGCTCATGCGGCTTCAGTACCGCGGCATTGCCGACGAGGAGCGCAAGGTCTTTCTCTTTGAAAACGTATACGACAGCCGCGGCAAAAAGCATGGCATCAGAGTCGCCACCGGCATGTACGGCTCTTCGCGGCCGGTTGCGGCGCTGGGTCTCGGCTGTGAGGAGCCTCTGGAGATTTACGAAAAGTGGCGCCGCGCGCTGGCGCAGCCCATCGATCCACGCATGGTAAGCGAGGCGCCGGTTCAAGAGGTGGTTTATACCGGGGAGCGGTTGGGCGCGTTTGGCGTCACGAGCTTGCCCGCGCCGGTGGAAGAGCCGGGATTTAGCGGCGGCATTCGTGTCACCGCGCCGTTTATTACAAAGGATCCGGCGGAGGGTATCCGCAACGTCGGCATGTACAGCGGCCATTTTCGCGGCGAGGAGAA
>DASWHT010000198.1:0-7468 GCA_036398075.1 Binatia bacterium
AAACCCCGATAAAATCTGCCGGCGGCTTGCGAGGTAAGACCATCGGAATTCCTTCCCTGGGAGGCTCGGTGCATTTGATGACCAAGGAACTCGTGGCGCAGAGCCGCGTGGACCCGGACAAAGAGGTCGCGATGATTGTCACCGGCGATCACAACACGAGCCTTCAAGCCCTTCAGGCGGGTAATGTTGATGCCGTCGTCATCTCGGTGCCATGGCAAACCGTTGCGGAAAAAGCCGGCTTTCATAAAGTCGTCTACTTTGGCGAAGTCATGAGACTGCCGATGGCCGGGCTGGGCGCCACCGACGACAGTATCACCAGGCGACCGGACCTTTTGAAACGCGCCGTTCGCGCGACCTTAAGAGCAATTGACTTCGTGCGGGACGCAAAAAACAAGAGAGAAGTGCTCGCCCTGGTGGCCGATTGGTTTAAAGTAACCAGCGACCTCGCGCAGGATTCTTACGGTCAAATGATCGAGGCCTATCCACCAAACGGAACGGTTTCCGACGAAGCACTGGAAAAAGATCTCGAAATAGCCCGGCAGACGGGGGCCATTAAGGACCGAGTTCCCCTGTCACGCGTCGTCGACTTTCGCTTCGTGAAAGAAGCGCGCAGCGAATTGTCGACGAGAAAGTAATCGCCTCGCTTGACAGTGGACAGGGGCGATTGATAGGGAAAAGGCGGATTCTAAACTAATTGTCGAGAGAGGAGTTGCCGCTATGATGGCTTATCCGTATGACGATACCCGTACGATATTGGCGCTGCAGATCGACCATTCGCGGGTTGCGGGTTATTTTGCCGCGCATTGGGGAAATAAAGACTTTGACCGGCCCCAACCTTATTCTTCCGTAGTCTTGGCCGCCGGCGAGCATGACATCGGCTGGTGGGAGTGGGAGATGTGCCCGTCCACTCTCAATGATAAAGGCTACCCACTGGACTATCACGACGGGAGCCTGAAATATCTCGGCCAGCTTCGGCTCGACTTTTACAAGAACGCGGTTGACCGGGTGACGCGAAGGGACCCCTACGCGGCCATGTTGATGGCGATGCATGGCGTGGCGCTGATGAACGCCGGCTATGGGAAGTACGATTATCCGCCGGACCGCACCTCGGACCCGCGCGTCAAGGCCTACGTCGACCATCAAGAAGCGTTGCGCCTTAAACTTTTGGGACAATTGCGCGAATCGGAACAATTCATGAAATATACTTCAGAGGAACATGTGTGGACCAATTACGAATACATGGAGGTCTTCGACCAGCTCGCGCAGTTCGTCTGTAATCGTTATCCGTTGAATAGCAAGGCGCGCAAGCTCGGTCCGTCGAACACCTTGAACGACGTCGATATCCCCACCCAGCATGGTCAAAAGCCGGCCAAGATCAGTATTGATACGGTCGGCGAAAACAAGGCCGTTCTCCGCCCCTATCCGTTCGATATAGATCCTTTGCCGGTTTCGTTCACGGCTCGATTGGTGCCGACGAGAAAATATCTAGACGGCGAAGACTTTCTCGGTGAATTTTACCGCGCCGAACGGATCACGTTGACCCATAGCTTGGCATCGGCGTAGCCGCAAGCAGAAGATGTTCACCACAGAGACACAGAGTTTGCAGAGTTCGGATTATGTTTTGATCAAAAATACTTGTCTCCGCGCCCTCCGTGCCTGCGCGGTGAAAAGACCCGATTTTCGGCGCTGATCCGACAACGGTCATGAAACCAGCTTCGTTTGAATATTGCGCGCCGGCTTCCCTAGCGGAAGCGCTAAAACTGCTCGCTCTGCACAAAGACGCGGCGAGGCCGCTTGCCGGCGGGCAGAGCCTGGTGCCATTGATGAATTTCCGCTTGGCCCGCCCCGCGTACTTGGTGGATCTCAATGGCCTGAGTGAATTAAATTATCTCAGGGTCGAAAATGGCGAGCTGCGCATCGGCGCCATGACGCGCCAGCGCGCGCTCGAACGGTCCGCCGCAGTAGCCGCGGGCTGGCCATTGTTACATGAGGCAACTCGGCACATCGGCCACGTGCAGATCCGCAACCGTGGCACCGTGGGCGGCAGCCTCGCCCATGCTTATCCGTCCGCCGAACTGCCGGTGGTCATGGTCGCCTTGGAGGCGTCGTTCGTATTGCGCGACCATCAGAGCGAGCGCCTCGTTCAAGCGCGGGAATTTTTCGTCGACGCGATGTCCACCCTATTGGAGCCAGGAGAGCTCTTGATCGAGATTCGTGTCCCAAAAACATCACCGCGAACCGGCAGCGCTTTTCAAGAAGTCAGCCGGCGCCATGGCGACTTCGCGCTGGCGGCAGTCGCTGGAACTATTTCGCTGCGGCCCGATGGAACCATTGATAAGGCCAATCTGGTCTTTACCGGGTCCAAGCCCCATCTATCGCCCAAGACGGAAATGCTCAGCGGCATGAAACCCGATGCGGCCATTTTCAACGATGTAGCGAACGCCGCGGCAGCCGAGCTCGACACTGAAACCGATATTCACGCCAGCGCGGAATACCGAAAAGAAGTTTCAAAGGTGCTGGCGCGGCGCGTGTTGGAGGAAGCGTCGGCGCGAGCGCGCGGAGAAGCAAAGTAGAGCTAGAAGAGAGAAGACATTTAACCACAAAGGGCACATAGAAAAGATTGTAGGGTAGGGGCGGACCTGCGTGTCCGCCCTCCGAACTGCCCGGAGCCGGTGTCGGAGGGGAGGATTTAACCGCAAAGGCATGCCCTGAGCGAAGTCGAAGGGACGCAAAGGACGCAGAGAAGAGGGAACTCACCACGAAGGCACGAAGTTCACGAAGTTTAAGAGTATAAATATCCGAACCCTTCGTGCCTTCGTGGTGAGACCGTATTGGCTTGTGAATTCATTAATTTAGGGTCGGGGTACCAGAAAATTTGCGCAATTTGCGAAATTTTTCAACTAGAGCAATCCAGATGACCAGGCATGAGATCGACATCACGATCAACGGGCGGGAGTATCACGGCGCAGTCGAGCCGCGCAAGCTTTTGACTGATTTTCTGCGCGACGATTTGGGCCTCACCGGAACCCATGTCGGGTGCGAGCATGGCGTGTGCGGCGCCTGCACGATTCTGCTAAATGGCGAGCCGGTGCGCTCGTGCCTCATGTTCGCCGTCCAAGCTAATGGCGCGGAATTGAAAACCGTAGAAGGATTGGCGCCGAGCGCCGCCGAACTGCACCCCATTCAAGAAAAATTTTGGGAGTTTCACGGCTTGCAGTGCGGTTTCTGCACGCCGGGAATTTTGCTCACCGCGGAGGCGCTCTTGAGAGAAATACCGAGCCCCAGCGAGGATGAAATCCGCGAATGGATCAGCGGCAATTTATGCCGCTGCACGGGGTATCAGAACATCGTAACCGCGATTCAAGAAGCGGCGAAGACGCTCAACTCCTCGCAAACTGAATCGTAGCTGAATCATTCTTGTCCCCTCGCCCGCGGAGCGGGAGAGGGCCTGTCCTGAGCTTGTCGAAGGAGCTAGCGTGAGGGCAATTTCGGAATAAACCACCCTCACCTCAACCCTCTCCCTCCAAAGGAGGGCGAGGAGGTAAGGTTTTAAGGCGCTGAAGCGGAACTAATAAGCGAGGCCGATTATTCCATGCCATACATCGGTGCAAGAATTAAGCGCAAAGAAGATGTCAGACTGCTGCGCGGCATCGGCAAATACGTCGGCGATATTCACCGCGTTGGCATGGTGCACGCCGCCATTCTGCGCAGCACCCACGCGCACGCCCGCATCGTCAAAATAGACACGGCCGCGGCGCTAAGGCTGCCCGGCGTTATCGGCGTGCTCACGGCCGCGGACATGCCGGGATTGAAAACCATTCCGATGCGCACCGGCGTGATTCCCGGGCTGGAGCGCTCGCAACAAACTCCCATCGCAAGTGCCAAAGTGCGCTATGTCGGCGAACCCCTCGCCGTGATCGTGGCGGAAAACCGCTACATCGCTGAAGACGCCCTCGAATTGATCGATGTCGAATACGCTGCGCTGGGCGCCGTCACCGACGCGCATGCGGGCATGCAACCGGGAGCGCCGCAATTACACGACGCCGTGCCCAACAACATCGCGGCCAACTTTCAGGTCAATGTAGGCGACGTGGATAGCGCCTTCGCCGGCTGCGACTTGATCTTGGAAGAGGAATTCTCCACCCAGCGCCATGGCGCCGTGCCGCTGGAAACCCGCGGCCTCGTTGCCGAGTTGGACGAAGGCAAAGGCCTCCTTACCATGTGGGGGCCGACCAAGATGACCCATACGAATTGGCGCATGCTCTCCGAACTCACCGGGATGCCCCAAAGCAGCATTCATTTCATCGAGCCCGAAGTCGGCGGCGGCTTCGGCGCCCGAGGCGAATTTTATCCGGAAGATTTCTTGATTCCCTTCGCCGCGATGCATTTCCGCAGGCCTATTTGTTGGATCGAGGACCGTTCGGAAAATCTCAAGGCTATGAATCAATCGCGCCAGCAAAATCACCGCGTCAAGATCGGCGTTAAAAACGACGGCACGGTCGTCGCGATGGACGCCGAGATTCTGTTCGATATGGGTGGCTACACGCGCACCCACGGCGGCGTGCCGGCCATCGCCGCCTCCGCCATGCTGCGCGGCCCGTTTCGGGTGAAAAACTATCGCTGTAACGTTTTCTGCGTGCTGACCAACAAGACCCCCGTCGGCACCTACCGCAGCCCGGGCCGTTATGAAGCGAACTTTGTCCGAGAGCGGCTGTTGGATATCGTCGCGCACCGTCTGAATCTTGATCCGGCCGACATTAGAAGACGCAATTTGATTCGCCACCAAGAAATGCCCTACGACCTCGGCAAGCACCCGTTTCATTACATGGTTTACGACACCGGTGATTTTCCCATGCAGCTCGAAGGGGCACTGAAGCGTTTCGGTTATGAAAAGCTCAAGGCCACTTGCGCCGCCGCAAAAAACGAAGGCCGCGCCATCGGCGTCGGCATCGGCTGCTTCGTTGAAACCAGCGGCATCGGCCCGTGGGAGTATGCCCGCGTGGAGATCGACAATTCCGGCAAGGTCGTCCTCTATTCCGGCTGCAACTCCGTCGGCCAAGGCATCGCCACCGCGCTGAGCCAGATCGTCGCCGATGAGCTGCAGGTTTCCATCGACGACGTGCGCGTGGTGCATGGCGACACGGCGCAGGTTCCCTACGGCAACGGCAGCAACGCCAGCCGTTCGACGGTGATGGCCGGCAGCGCCGCCGTGGGCGCGTCGCGCAAGATCAAAGACAAGCTCCTGCGTCTCGCGTCGGCCGGGTTGGAAATCGACGCCGGCGATTTATTTCTTCGTGACGGCAGGGTCGTCGCCCGTGGCGCGCCCGAACGTTCATTGAGCTTCACCGATCTCGCCGCGCTGGCCCTGCCAGGTCCGGCCTTGAGAAGCGGTTTTACTCCAGGCATCACCGAGGAAGATTTCTTCGCAACGGACAAGCGGCCATTTCCCTACGGCGTGCATCTGGCAGCCGTCGAAGTGGACCGCGAAACCGGCGCGGTCAAAATTCTCGACTATTTGGTCACCGAAGATGTCGGACGGAAAATCAATCCGATGATTATCGAGGGACAGATGGCCGGCGGCCTGGCCCAAGGCATCGGCGGCGCGCTGCTGGAGAACTTTGTTTACGACGAAGACGGCCAGCCGTTGGCGACCAGCTTCATGGATTACTTGATGCCGACGGCGATGGAGATGCCCAAGGCGCAATTTATCTCCACCGAAGATTTTCCATCGCCGCACAATCCCCTCGGCGTCAAGGGCGCCGGCGAAGGAGGCATCACCGCGGCGGGCGCGGCCTTGGCGAATGCGGTTTCCAATGCGTTGGGTGTGGAAGTGACAAAGCTGCCGTTGAAGCCGGATTATTTGTTGGAACTGATTAAGAAAAGCGCGGAAACGCGTTAGGCACTTTCTACCAAATTCATGTTACATGTTGCTTTTCGAATTCTTCAGCTTATTCCTTCTCCCCCTTCACGGGGGAGAATAGAAGAGGGGGTGCGCCCCCATCTTAGTCTTCCCTCGTCGAGGGGGAAGAGATCGGATTAAGCACGAGGCTAACCATTCACCTCGTCTCGTTCCGATTAAAGCGAAAACTAGTTGGAGGAAAACCATTGCCATCCACTGAAATCATCGACGTCCACGCCCATATCTATCCCGAGGGCTGCTTCACCGAAGTCATAAAGGACCGCCCTGAGTTCAAGCTGGTTGACAATCCCCGCGGGCAATCGCTGCTCTATCGCGGCAGCCACGTGATGTCGTTGCCGCAAGACCAAGCGGACTTAAAATCACGGCTTGCGTCGATGGACGCCGCGGCCATCGGCATGGCCGTGCTATCCGTGGGCGCGCTCAATATCGGCTGGGCCGGATCGCGTGACGCCGCTGCGGCGCGCTTCGTAAATGACGGGCTCGCAGCGGTCTGCCGGCAACATTCGGATCGTTTTCGCTTTGTCGCCGTGCTGCCGTGTACCAAGCGTTCTGCGATGACCGAGGAGCTCGAGCGCGCGCTCGGCATGGGCGCCGCCGGAATAGGCATCGCGACGACCATCGGCGACTTGCAATTGCATGCGCCGGAGTTGCGGGATTTCTGGCGCGAGATGAGCCGCAGAAAATTGCTGGTGCTCGTGCACCCGACCTATCCTTGCGACGGGCCACAAAACGATTCAGGAACCTTTCTCTCCGTGGGGTACCCGGGCGAGACCGCCATGGCCGCGACCCAACTAGCGTTGTCAGGAGTGCTGGAAGAGTGCGCCGACGTAAAGATCGTCTGGTCGCACCTGGGCGGCGGCTTGCCGATGATCCTGGATCGAATCGATCGCGGCTACCAGCGCTTTTCGAACTGCCCCCACCCGCCGAGCTACTACTTGCGCCGGTGCTACTTCGACACGGCATGCACCCACGGCCCCGCGCTGGAGTGCGCCCGCGCTACCTGGGGCGCCAACACCCTGGTGTTTGGCACCGACGTGCCGCACGTGCCGAATACAGAAAAAGAAACCGTGGCCGCATTGAAAGCCCGCGCGTGGCCGGAAGCAGAGCTGGATAATATTTTTGGCGCGACGATTAAAGAACTTCTGGTCTAACAGTGGGGTTCAAAGTTCAAAGTTCAAAGTTCAATGTTCAAGGTTCAAAGTTTAATCGGACCTGAAATTGTCCGCGTACGAACACGAACCACGAGCAACGAACGAAAGGAGATCGTCCTATGATGGTTTGTCCCTACGATGACGAGCGGTTGTTACTGATCTTGCAGATCGACCATTCGAAAGTGACCGGCTGGTTGGCCGCCCACTGGGGCAACGATACCTTCGCTCCGCCGTCGCCTTACCATGCCATGGTGCTGGCCGCCCAGGAGCATGACAGCGGCTGGTGGGATTGGGAGATCAAACCGCATCTTAACGACGAGGGTCTGCCGCCGGATTATATCGGCAGCATCAAGCACCTGGGCGGACGGGTGTGGCTCGACTTCTACCGCCACGGCAT
>DASWHT010000199.1:0-4649 GCA_036398075.1 Binatia bacterium
GATAATTGCAGCGTCGAGCTTCACCGGCGGCGATTCATTCGACCCGCCGGCCCAGACGGCGCCAAGTCCAAGCGCGAAACGTTTTGCTGCTTCGTCTCCCGGGCGCGTGAAGGCGTAAATCTCGCGTTTCTGGTAGCGCCCTACCTGAGCGACGATATGCGCGGCGGCGCCAAAGCCGTAGATTCCGAGGCGCTTTCCTTCTCCGGCTTTGACGAGACTTCGATAGCCGATCAAGCCGGCGCACAAGAGCGGCGCCGCTTCGGCGTCACTGTATGATTCGGGGATAAGAAAACAATAACGCTGATCGGCGACTGTATACTCTGCATAGCCGCCATCGAGCGTGTAGCCAGTAAATTTAGCGCTATCGCAGAGATTTTCCCGCCCCGACCGGCAGTACGAGCACTCGCCGCATGTCCATCCGAGCCATGGCACGCCGACCCGATCGCCGATTCTGAATCGATCTACTCTGGCTCCCAGCCGCTCGATCGTGCCAACGATCTCATGTCCAGGAACAAGCGGCAGTCTAGGCCGAGTTAACTCCCCGTCGACAACGTGCAAGTCCGTTCGGCACACGGCGCATGCGCGCACACGAATTAAAACCTGCCCCGGGTTGGGCGTCGGAATCGGCAAATCCGCCAGCCGCAACGGTTGTCCAGCTTCCTCGAAAAGCATCGCGCGCATGGAATAAATGTATTCCTATCTGCCTCACTTACGAAGCCAATACATCGTTAGGCGCGCCTACGAACAGCTCAACGCACGACATCGAGTTTTGCGACGAAGACGGGGAGACGTACGCCGAGCTGGCCGGGCGCGCTGACCAGCTGATACCACTGCATAACAAATGGGAATCGCTTAAGATTGTCGCTTGACGAATTCGCTAGTCCAGATCGATATCTTTGATTGGTTTGGTGATCGGCTCTTCCTTGGCTTTTTTGAATAGTTCCTGGAATTTTGCCTCCAGGACCTTTGATTTATTCTTTTCCGCCTCTTTAAGCTGGTTGTACTTTTCGTCACGGCGGGCCGCTTCACCGTGCACCATCTTGACGGCGTCCTTCAAATCCACTGCCATTTGCGGCCTGACCCGCAGCTTATGATCGAGAACCACCGCCAGTCCCGGGTCAATGGTCAGTGTGGCATCGCAGCAGGGGCAGGTAACGGTAATGTTAGAACTGCTATTCTCAGGCATTTTCAGTCCTCCGGTTTTCCACGCTAGTTACGCGCCCCGTCATAAATTTTGGATTTTGGATTGCCGATTTTGGATTGAAATGCGAATCCGTTCCCGAAATCCCCAATCCAAAATCAAAAATCCAAAATAGATCAGCCTCTCAACTCAATCTGTTCGCCATCCGGACCGCCGAAGACGACGCGGCGCCAGCCTTTTTCTCTCGGCTCGCGCGCGGCCGTGTCATGGGGGGCCCGGATTAATTTTACACCGTCTTTCTGAAGTTGGTCCACGGTCTCGTCGAAGCTGTCGGTCTCTAAACAAAAATGGAACCCCTGCATCGCACCATCGGAATGGTGCGTGAGTTCCAGTACGGTGTCGCCGAGTCTGAGATAGGCGATCTGCAATCCGCCGCTGGCGGTTTGTTGGAAATAATGCGTGAAACCGAAATGCCTCTCATAAAAAGCGACGGAACGGTTGAGATCGCTGACGTGAATGGCCACATGGTCGATGCGTTTGAACATGATCGCAAGCCTCGCCGGTTATCATACAATGATAGTCCTCGGCGTCATAGTTTTGCAAGTAGCTTGCAAAAATGTGAAATAGAACCACGGGAAATGTGCCCATCGAGACGCATCCCGCACACTCATGCCCATCTACCGGTTAATCCAAGAAGTGGTCTTCCCGCGGCCCGAGCAGGCTGATCCCAGCGGTCTCCTGGCGGTCGGCGGTGACCTCTCCAGCGAGCGTTTGCTGGAGGCCTACCGTTTGGGCATTTTCCCGTGGTACTCCGGCGACGAACCGATTCTCTGGTGGTCGCCTGATCCGCGCCTGGTTCTCGATCTCGGCGATTTCAAGATCTCGCGGAGTCTGCGCAAGACCCTCAACAAAGAAATTTTTAATGTGACCTTCGACCACGCCTTCGGCGAGGTTATTCGCGCCTGCGCCTTGGCGCCGCGCGACGGGCAACGCGGCACCTGGATCACAGATGATATGCAAGAGGCCTATGTGCGCCTGCACAAGCTCGGGTATGCTCACTCTGTGGAATCATGGTTTGACGGTAAGTTGGCCGGCGGCCTGTACGGTGTTTCGCTCGGCAAGGCATTTTTCGGTGAATCGATGTTTCACCGCACAGCCGACGCTTCAAAGGTAGCGTTGGCCGCGCTGGTGGAACGGCTCAAGTTGTGGAAATTTCATTTTATCGACGCGCAAATGACCACCGCGCACTTGTTGCGTTTCGGCGCGAGGGAATTGTCCAGGCGAGTTTTTCTCAAGCGCCTCGACGAAGCGCTGCGCAGCCCGAGCAAAAAAGGCAAATGGGCCGCTTGAAGCGTCCTCAGCGTCGCTATTCGACCCCGCGCAACACGGAGTCGAGGCTGCGTGCAGTAGGAAACTCCACGGTCAGCAAAATCAAACTCAATGCCGACAGGGCGTACTGATCCGAGAAATAGCGGCCCACGATGGCAAGCACCAAGCCGTAAACCGCGAGGGCTTCGATGATGGCATAGAGGACAATCTTGCGGGTTATGTAAGTCGATACCACTAACGCGGCTTCTTTTTCGTGAAGTCCATTGTAACTGTCTAAAGCGCGTAGCATTTTAGTTTTGGACGCTGCCGCGGCAATCGCGGCGGGTGTGAGATAACGCTTTTTCCAGTAGACGTAGTAGCCCAAGTCTATGATCGCCAGCCCCCAGATGATCATTCTCGCGGTATCGGCAAACCACAGGCCGCGGCTATATTTAGGATTGGCGAGCACGTTCTGGGCAATCACGATATAGATCACGATGAACATCGTGAAGGCGCTCCAGAGAATGACTGCGGCGCCGCGCTGGTCCATTAATACTTGGCGAAATTCAGGGCGAATCATGTGTACCCCTTTTGCGCTTCTTATCATATTTCGATCCGGTGCGCTGAAAAAGCTGCATGGGGCTATGTCGCTCGCGCGCCTGATAACTTGTCGGTTCGAGCGCCGGATGGTATAGGGGCAGCAGCGACTCAGTTTGGGGGGAGGTAATCATGGCCGACTTCGATATCGTCATCCACGGCGGCAGAGTGATCGACGGCACGGGCAATCCCTGGTTCTACAATGATGTGGGGATCAAAGATCGCAAGATCGCGAGCATCGGCAGAATCAGTCCCGAAGCCGGTCAGCGGGCGATCTCGGCCAAAGGCATGGTCGTCACTCCGGGTTACATCGATATGCACACGCATAGCGACCAGCCGATCATCAATGACGGCAACGCCGAGAGCAAGGTCCGGCAGGGCGTAACGCTGGACATAATCGGCGAAAGTCAGACGGTGGCGCCGTTGGAAGGCGCGATTTTAGAGGAATACCGGTTGGAGCACCGCAAACGCAACGGCATCGAAACGGACTGGAAAACCTTCACTGAGTATTTCGATCGAGTGATGCAGGGCGGCGTTTCGATCAACGTCGCGTCCGGTGTATCGCCGCAGCAGGTCAAGCGCGTTGTTTGCGGTTTCGACGAGCGGCCGGCCAATACCGCCGAACAGGAAAAGATGAATCGATTTGTCTCACAAGCGATGGCAGAGGGCGCCCTCGGCCTCACCGCGGCGTGGCACGCCAAGGGGCCGGAATATCCCGACGAAGTGGTTGAGATGGCGAAAGTCGCGCGCCGTTACGGCGGCTATTACGGGGTGCACCTTGGCAGCGAGGGATTCGATATTTTTGAAGAGCTGGCCAAGACCTTGCGTATCGCGAGAGAATCCGGGATTCCCATTCACGTCTACCACCTCAAGATGCGCGCCAAGAGCAACTGGGGGCGGGTGCGTGAAGTGGTCGAGCAGATCGAGGAGGCCCGCCGCGAAGGACTGGAGATCACGGCGAATCAATACCCTTATACGGCGATGCAACATCCGTGGCGCCGGCTGTTTCCGCGCTGGGTGCAGGACGCGCCGGTCAACGAGACCATCGCGCAGTTCAAAATCGCAAGTTTTCGTGAACGCGTGATGAAAGATCCCGAGTTCGATCAATATGTAAACGAGCATGGCGGTTGGGAAGGCGTCGTCGCGGCGCGCCTGGACACGGCGGGCTTGAAGAAATTCGAAGGTATGACGATTGCGGAGATCGCGCAGATCCGGGAAGAAGACCCGATTAGCACCTGCTTTGATTTGATCTACGAAGAAGGGGCGTTCATTCACGGCGTGCACCACACGATGAACGAAGAAGATGTGAAAACCGTGATGCGCGTGCCGTGGGTGTCCATCGGCTCAGACGGCAGCGCCTTGAACCTGAAATATCCGGGCAAGCCGCACCCGCGCAGTTTCGGGACGAATCCTCGCGTGCTCGGCAAGTACACGCGGGAGGAACGCGTGCTTCAACTGGAAGACGCAGTGCGCAAGATGACTTCGATGCCTGCGCAAGTGCTCGGACTAAAAGACCGAGGTTTGTTGCGCGAAGGTTATTGGGGAGACGTGGTTGTCTTGGACCCCGATACGGTGGCGGACACCGCGACTTACGATAATCCCA
>DASWHT010000200.1:0-2194 GCA_036398075.1 Binatia bacterium
CACAAAGCGCTCGGTGTCGCCATGGAGCCAGTAAAGATGTGACGGGTCGACCGAATTCTCCATCGGCTGCAGCCAGTTGCAGTCGATGATCGACTCCTTGACGATCCAGCGCCGGCCATGCTCCCACACCAACACGTCCCACCGCGGCAATAGCGGTGCTGGAGGCGGACCTAGATAGGCATAGAGTAATCCGCCCAAATATTGCACCGGATAGGCGACATGTTTGATGCGGTCTTTGAAGGTGCTCTCCGGCGGCTCCGCCGGCTGTTCCAGACACCGGCCGGTCTGATCGAACTTCCACCCGTGATACGGGCAGCGAATGCCTTCTTCTTCAACCCGCCCATACGCCAAAGATGCCGAACGGTGCGGGCAATGCTCGCCCACGAGGCCATACTCGCCCTGCCGATTCCGATAGACCACCAGCTCTTCGTTGAGAATTTTGACAGCTCTAACCGGTTTTTCGTCGGTCAGCTCGGCAGCGGCGGCTACGGGATGCCAATAACGGCGCAATAACTCGCCACAGGGCGTGCCGCGGCTTACCTGAGTCAAGAGGACATTTTCTTCGTGTGTCAGCATATGAGTTTTTGTCGGCCGATTTTATGGTTCAATTCGCCACAATCCACAGATGCGAGAGAGCTAAGAAATTGTTTGCGGTAATTTTCCGACTCCGATTTTTCTGACTTCGTGACTTTGCGCTTTCCTTTGAAAAAACAGCGCTGTGGGTCCACTGCAGAGAAAGAAAGATCTCTCACGGAGTTTATCCTGAGCGCGCCGAAGGGTTCGAGATGACAGGCACTGCCCTGTTGTCATTCCGAGCGAACGCGAGGAATCTTTCCCCAGACTTTTCATTCTCTGTGGGCGTGCGTAAGCTCATGAATCACTTTGTAGTGAATTCTTCTAGTCGCTTGCGACCGTGAGCGAGTGCCCCTTTGCTATTTTTTGTTCAACATCTCTTCGTAGCCGAGCTTTTGCAGCATCTCTAGTCCGGAGTGTCCTTTTCGGATGCCCGCCGCCATCTCTTGTTCCTTTTGGTAGATCGTTTCCGCTGCGGCAACCACCTCTTCTTCTTTTTGTTTCGGAACGATCACCACGCCGCTGCCGTCGGCGATGACCAGATCACCGGGATGGCACTGCACGCCGGCAAATTGTATTTCCCGATTGAAGGAATCCTGCATCACCCGCCCGCGCGCGGTCATGGGCACAGCGCCGCGCGCATAGACCGGAAAGCCCAGTTCGCGCGCCTCGTCAATGTCGCGGCACGCGCCGTCGATCACCACGCCGCTGACGCCTTTCAGCTTGGCTGAAAGAGCCAACAAACCGCCCCAGCAGGAAAATTGCAATTGGCCGCCGTTGTCGATGACGATGATGTCGCCCGGCTTGGCTGCTTCGATGGGCGCCGTGCCGAGATGCTGCGTCGGCTGTTGCAATCCCGATGGCTTGATTTTCATCGTCACCGCGCGCCCGACGATGCGCCCGCACGGCCACTGCGGCCGCACGCCCCACGTCGCGCCCTTCAATCCCAGGCTATCCAGCGCATCCGAAACGGCGCAGGTATCGAGCCTCGCCAAACGTTCGAGGATCGTTTCACGTGCCACTAACCGATCTTCCTTATCCATAAGCTGAAAACATAAACAAAGCGGACTGTCGGAACCAGCCTTATAACAAAACCGTCATTTCGAGCGAGGCGAGAAATCCTTCTTAGATTCCTCGCATCGGCAGCACTTCTCCTTTGATCCGGACCTTCATGACCTTCGCGTCCTCCTTTGAAAATACGCGTGCATGGAATGAGAGCCCCGAATACGCTAGGAACCCTGCATTCCGTCATACCCGCGAAAGCGGGTATCCAGGCTAATTGGATAGCGCACAAACCTGGATTTCCGCGTGCGCGGGAATGACGAGTCGGAGGAAAAACGTGCGGAGAGAAAACTTCCATCCATTTTCATTATCTGTGGGCGAGCGTCAGCTCATGAACCACTTCGTGGTTAATTTTGTTCTGCCTCACATCCAGTACGCAAACCCCATCCCGCAGCCGGTCGCCGCCGGCGAGCGATAGGTGGTGACGTATTCAAAGTACTTGAGCTCGCGATTTTCCATGGCGCCGGCCAGCGCCACCCAGTTGAGAATCTCCGACGTGCCGCCGCGCAGCCGTTGCCGCGGCAATTGAAACAGCACTTCCGGCTTCTTGTTTTTCAAC
>DASWHT010000201.1:0-9659 GCA_036398075.1 Binatia bacterium
CTTCTTTTTTAGGCCCGACGAAATCCAGCGCTACTGACACCTTGAGACGAAGTGAAAATCCGTCATGCCCGCGCAAGCGGGCATCCAGCGGTGGTCGTGGAGGGGCAATGCGGTAAAGACTGGATTCCCGCTTGCGCGGGAATGACAGAATCGGAACGTAGTCGACTTCAAGTCCCCAGCTATGAGACCCTCGGCTCGAAGCCGAGGGAAGTTCCGTTGCGAAAACGTTGAACGTTGAACCTTGAACATTGAACCGAAATATTCCCGATGAAGTCGAATATTAAAGATTTGAGCTTCAATGAATTTGAAGCCCACCTGACCCAGCGACGGGAGCCGGCCTACCGCGCCCAGCAGGTTTGGCGGTGGTTATTTCAAAAACGCGCGCGCGGTTTCGCCGAGATGACCAACCTGCCGGCGCTGTTTCGCGCCCGGCTTGACGAAGAGTTTACGATGAACCGGTTAGCCGTTTTACGCCGGCTGGAGTCGCTCGACGGCACGGTCAAGTTCTTATTCGCGCTCGCCGACGGCGCGACCATCGAGAGCGTGCTGATTCCCGAAACCAAACGGTTGACGCTGTGCATCTCGACCCAGGCGGGATGCGGGTTTGGCTGCGCATTTTGCGCCACGGCGGTGCTCGGTCTGAAACGGAATCTCACCAGCGGAGAGATCGTCGACCAGGTGCTGGAGGCGAGCCGGACCCTCGCGCCGGACGCGCGAATTACCAATGTGGTATTGATGGGAATGGGGGAGCCGCTGGCCAACTATACGCAAACACTCAAGGCCCTCGATATCATGACCGATACGATCTGGGGGATCGGCATTTCGCCGCGGCGCATCACGCTTTCCACCGTCGGGCTGGTGCCGCAAATCCGCAGACTCATGGAAGAAACCACCGTAAATCTGGCGATCTCGCTGCACGCGCCGACGGATGAATTGCGCGCCCGCCTCATGCCGGTCAACCGGAAGTATTCATTAGTAGAGCTAATGGATTGTTGCCGCGCCCTGCCGATTCCCAGGCGCAAGCGCATCACGTTTGAATATGTTCTGCTCAGCGGCGTCAACGATTCTTTGCAATGCGCCCATGAGCTATGCGAGCTTCTCCGTGGAATTCGCAGCAAAGTCAACGTGATTCCATTTAACCCGCACCCCGGGAGTAGCTTCCAAAGACCCCCCGACGAGAGCATCGAAGCATTTCAACAAGTGCTCCGCCAAAGGGGCGTCCAAGTCAATCTCCGGCGGCCCCGCGGTGACGACATCGCCGCTGCCTGCGGGCAACTGCAAGGAGAGGAGCAAGGAAAACGGCGGGCGCGGCCCATGATGGCGGCCGAGGCGTAGCCGAACGTTATGGCTACGCGGATTTACGGTGTCATCGGCGGCACCGGGCTCTACCAGATCGAAGGGCTGAAAAACATCCGCGAGGTGAAAGTCAAAACCCCCTTCGGTGCGCCGTCCGATAAGTTTATCCAAGGAAAACTGGGCGGCGCCGAAATGATTTTTTTGCCGCGCCATGGGCGCGGCCACCGCTGGCTGCCGACTGAAGTGAACTTTCGCGCGAATATCTTCGGCATGAAGAAACTTGGCGTCGAGCGGATTATATCCGTCAGCGCCGTGGGCAGCCTGCGCAAGGAAATTGCGCCGGGTCATGTGGTGGTGCCGGATCAATTCATCGACCGCACCACCCAGCGCCCGAGCACATTTTTCGGGCGGGGCATCGTCGCCCATGTGAGTCTCGCCGATCCCTTTTGCCCGGAACTTTCGGGACAATTGGCGCATGCCGCGCAAGCGGCCAAAGCCACCGTACACCGCGGCGGAGTCTACCTTTGTATGGAAGGACCCCAGTTTTCAACCCGGGCGGAATCGCGTCTTTATCGCGCCTGGGGCGCCGACGTGATCGGCATGACTAATCTCCAGGAGGCGAAGCTGGCGCGGGAAGCGGAAATCTGCTTCGGCACGCTGGCCTTGGCCACCGACTATGACTGCTGGAACGAGGAGGCAGGCAATGTCGAAATCGGCCATGTGCTAAGGATTCTGTCGAGTAATGTTGAGCTTGCCAAGAAAACCATTCACAATGTCATTAAAACCGCGCCGGCGACACGCTCCTGCCCATGCGCAAGCGCGCTTAAAGACGCCATCGTTACGGAGCGCAGGCGGATACCCAAAAAGGTTCGCGCCGATTTGCGGCCCATTGTTGGAAAATACCTATGAGTGTTCTGGTTGTCGGGACGGTAGCCTTTGATTCCATTGAGACGCCCTTTGGTTCGGCGGAGCGCATCCTGGGCGGCTCGGCGGCCTATTTCGCCCTGGGGGCGAGCTTTTTCACGCCGGTCAGGGTGGTGGGCGTGATCGGGAGAGATTTTCCTCAGGAATATATCGACCTTTTCACGGAGCGGAATATCGATATCGAGGGGCTTCAGAAAGAGCGCGGGGAGACGTTCCACTGGCGCGGGCGCTACCACGAGGACATCAACGTGCGCGACACCCTGGAGCTCAACTTGAACGTCCTGGCCGGTTTCGTGCCGCGCCTGCCGGAGCGCTATCGCGACGCCGAGTATGTATTTCTCGGCAATATCGACCCGGTGATGCAGTCCGAGGTGTTAGACCAGATCCGCTCGATGAAGCTGGTGGTCTGCGACACTATGGATCACTGGATTCGTGAAAGCCCCGAGGATCTGCGCAAGGTTCTCAAACGCATCGAGATGCTGGTCATCAATGACGCCGAGGCGCGACTTCTAAGCGGTTACAACAACGTCATCCGGGCTGCCCGAGCGATTCTCAAGATGGGGCCGAAAGTCGTTTTGATCAAACGCGGCGAATACGGCGTGTTGCAATTTTCCGATGATTCGACTTTCGCGACTCCGGCTTATCCGTTGGAGGAAGTTTTCGATCCAACGGGCGCCGGCGATTCTTTTGCCGGCGGATTTCTGGGCCAACTGGCCCGTTCCGGCGATCGCAGCGAGCGCGGCCTGCGACGCGCCATCGTTTATGGTTCGGTGGTGGCGTCGTTCACCGTGGAAGATTTCGGCGTGAAGCGGCTGGCCAGCGTGGCGCTGGCGGCGATCGAAGAGCGCTATCAAAATTTCGCCAAGCTCACCGACTTTCACTCCTGAGCCGATGGATTTTTCCATAGTCATCCCCGTTTATAACGAGGAAGAAAACGTCGAACCGCTGGTGGCTGAAATCACGTCGGTCATGAAACCCCTCTGCAAGAGCTATGAGATCATCGTGGTCGATGACGGCAGCCGGGACCGGACATTTGCGATCCTCGCCGGTCTGCGCCGGCGCGCCCCTCAGCTACGGGCCATCGGGCTCAAACGGAACTTCGGCCAGACCGCCGCGCTGGCGGCGGGCTTGGCCCATGCGCGCGGGGAGTTTGTCGTGCTCATGGACGGCGACGGCCAAAATGACCCGGCGGACATACCGGCCATGCTGGCGGAATTAGCTAAAGGCGCCGATCTCGTCTGCGGATGGCGCTTTCAACGGCACGACGCATTTCTCAGCCGCCGCTTGCCTTCGATGATGGCCAACTGGCTTATTTCATGGGCGACGCAAGTCAAGCTGCACGATTACGGCTGCACGTTGAAGGCGATGCGCAAAGACGTAGCCGCGCATCTGAAGCTTTACGGTGAGATGCACCGCTTCATTCCGGCCATTGCCTATGAGCGGGGCGCGCGGGTAGCGGAATTGAAAGTAAAACACCGGCCCCGGCTGCGCGGCGCGTCGAAGTACGGAATAGGCAGAACGTTCCGGGTGATTCTCGATCTTTTAACGGTGAAGTTCCTGATTAGTTATTCGACCCGCCCGGCGCATGTTTTCGGCCCCATGGGAATCGCCAGCTGCGCCCTCGGGTTTATCCTCGCCGGTTATCTGAGCGCGCAAAAATTTATCTATAGCCAAGACATTGGCGGCAGGCCTCTGTTGCTCCTGAGCATACTGCTCATCTTTATCGGCTTTCAATTCATCACCATGGGACTGCTCGGCGAGATGCTGGCTCGTACGTACCATGAATCTCAGGGGCGGCCGATATTCGCGATCAGGGAGATACTCGAGGAGGGAAACGGCGCATGAAAATCGCGGTTGTGGGCACTGGGTATGTGGGTTTGGTGGCGGGAACCTGTTTCGCGGAAGGCGGCAACGATGTGATCTGCGTCGATATCGACCGAGGGAAGATCGCTACTCTAAATCAAGGCAAGGTGCCGATCTACGAGCCTGGTTTGGAAGAGATGATCCGCCGCAACGTCGCCGACCGGCGCTTGAGTTTCACCACGGATATCGCCCCGGCGGTCAGGAAGGCGGAGGTTATTTTCATCGCGGTGGGAACACCCCAGGGGCGCACCGGCCGCGCCAATCTCGAATACGTGCGCGCCACGGCCAAGTCCATCGCAAAAGCGATGAATGGCCGAAAAATCATCGTTACCAAAAGCACGGTGCCGGTGGGAACTTCGGACGAGATCCGCGCTATTATCAAGTCCGGAACCAAGTATTCTTTCGCGGTGCTCTCGAACCCCGAGTTTATGAAAGAAGGGGCGGCGGTTGAGGATTTCATGAAGCCGGACCGGGTGGTCCTCGGCGGCGATGACTTCAAGGCCATCGAGAAGCTCAAGGAGCTCTACGAGCCCTTCGTGCGCACCGGCAATCCCATCACGGTCATGGATGCGCGCAGCGCCGAAATGTGCAAGTATGCCGCCAACGCCATACTGGCGACGAAGATCTCTTTTATCAACGAAGTATCCCGGCTTTGCGAGAAAATGGGCGCCGATATTGGCGAAGTGCGGCGCGCCATCAGCCTGGATCGCCGCATCGGTCCCTATTTTATTTTCCCCGGCACTGGTTACGGCGGCTCCTGCTTCCCCAAAGACGTGCGCGCGATGATTGGCATGGGCGGAACAGAAGTCGAGATGCCGCTGTTGCGCGCCGTTGAGAAGGTTAATGAAAGGCAGAAGCGACTTTTGGTTGACAAGGTGACGCGTTTTTTTGGCGCGAAATTGTCTGGTAAAACCTTCGCCGTATGGGGTCTGGCGTTCAAGCCGCGCACCGACGACATGCGCGACGCTCCGGCGATCACCGTTATCAACGCGTTACTCAAGGCGGGGGCCAAGGTGCAGGCGTTCGATCCCGAAGCGATGCGCGAGGCGAGAAGGCTTTTCGGTGAGCGAATCCGTTACGCCGAGCACAATTACGATGCTCTGGATGGCGCCGCGGCCTTGTTGATCTTGACGGAATGGAATGAGTTCCGCCGTCCGGATTTTGGCCGTATGAAGCAATTGCTGAAAAATCCGGTGATTTTCGACGGGCGCAATATTTACGATCCCACGGACCTGGCAAAACTTGGCTTCAAATATTTTCCCATCGGACGGAAACATGGCTAGGTACTTGATTACCGGCGGCGCCGGCTTCATCGGCTCGCACCTCTGCGAGAATTTTCTCAACCAGGGCCACGAAGTCTTGTGCATGGATAATTATTCAACGGGCGCCACCGGGAACATCGCTCCTTTCCTTAACAATCCGCGCTTCCGATTCATCGATCACAACGTAAGCCGTTACATCGAAGTCGAGGAGCCGCTGGATTACATCCTCCACTTTGCGTCGCCGGCTAGCCCGGTGGACTATCTGGAGTTGCCGATTCCGACCTTGAAGGTCGGCGCGCTGGGGACGCATAACACGCTGGGCCTGGCAAAGGCCAAAAACGCAATCTATTTGCTGGCGTCAACGTCGGAAGTTTACGGCGATCCGCTGGTCCGGCCGCAGAGTGAGGAGTACTGGGGCAACGTCAACCCCATCGGCCCGCGCGGCGTCTATGACGAAGCCAAGCGCTTTGCCGAAGCGATGACCATGGCCTATCACCGCTATCACGGCCTGAACACCCGCATCGTGCGCATTTTTAATACCTAGGGCCCGCGCATGCGCATGCGCGATGGCCGGGTGGTGCCGAACTTCATCGCCCAGGCGTTAACAGGCGAGCCTCTCACAGTTTACGGGCAGGGTGAGCAGACGCGCAGTTTCCAATATGTGGACGACCTGGTGGCGGGTATCCAAATGCTGCTTAAGTCCAATGAAAATCTGCCGGTGAACATCGGCAATCCCCATGAGATGACGGTGCTTGAGTTCGCCAAGAAAATCATCGAGATCACCGGTTCGAAGAGCGCCATCGTGTACAAGCCTCTGCCGCAGGATGACCCGCAAGTGCGCCAGCCGGATATCACAAAAGCAAAAAGGGTCCTGGGTTGGGAGCCGAAGGTGGGGCTGGAACAGGGGTTGGCGCGGACCATCGAGTACTTTCGCGAAAAGTTGCAGAAGGGCAAGGTATGAAGATCGTCGTCACGGGGGGCGCGGGGTTTATCGCCTCGCATATTGTTGACGCATACATTGCCGATGGCCATGAAGTTCATATTGTGGACGATTTTTCCACCGGGCGCGAAGCCAACGTCAACGCCAAGGCCGCAGTTCACCGGCTCGATATCGCCGATTCCAATACCGTGAAGCTCATAACCGACCTCAAGCCCGATGTCTTGAACCATCATGCCGCGCAGATGGACGTGCGCCGTTCTGTGGCCGACCCGGCTTTCGATGCTCGCGTCAACATCATCGGTTTTGTAAATCTGCTGCAAGGCTCTGTTGAGGCGGGGGTGAAAAAAGTGATTTTTGCTTCTTCCGGGGGCGCCGTCTATGGCGATAAGGAACCAATCCCGGCCGCCGAAGCCCATCCCACCGAGCCATTGAGTCCCTATGGAGTGAGTAAACGAACGGGTGAGCTTTATCTCGACTACTACCACACGGCCTTCGGGCTACCCTATGTGGCCCTTCGCTACGCCAATGTTTATGGGCCGCGCCAGTCGAGCAAAGGAGAAGCCGGCGTGGTGGCGATCTTCATCGACCGGTTGCTTTCGGAAAACAGCCCGATCATCAACGGCGACGGCAAGCAAACACGGGATTACGTTTTTGTTGGTGACGTGGTCGCCGCCAATCTGGCGGCGCTTAGGACCCCATTTATCGGCGCGGTGAATATCGGCACGGGCCAGGAAACCGATGTGGTCACGATTTGCCGGTCTCTCAGCGCGGCACTGGGAAGTAGCGTCGAAGCAACCCACGGCCCGGCCAAGACCGGCGAGCAGCGGCGCAGTTGCCTGGCCGTTGGCTTTGCGGCCAAGGTCTTGGGTTGGCGGCCAGTTACGTCCCTCGACCAGGGGTTGCAAAAAACCATCGCCTCGTGGCGTTAGACCGGCGGACAATGAATCTGGAGCGCATTCGCAACTTCTCGATTATCGCCCATATCGACCACGGCAAGTCGACCCTGGCCGATCGTCTGTTGGAGTTTACCGGCGCGGTGAGTGACCGGGAAAAGACCGCGCAAATACTCGACAGCATGGAACTGGAGCGGGAACGCGGCATTACCATCAAGGCGAGTCCCGTATGTCTGCGCTACCGCGCCAAGGACGGGCAGGAATACAAACTCAATCTAATCGATACACCGGGCCATGTTGATTTTACCTACGAAGTGTCGCGCAGCCTGGCCGCCTGCGAAGGGGCGCTGCTGGTGGTGGACGCGGCGCAAGGCGTGGAAGCTCAGACGGTGGCCAATGTGCATATGGCGCTCGATCATGATCTGGAAATTCTTCCGGTGATCAACAAGATCGATCTACCGAACGCGGAGCCCGAACGGGTCAAAGCCGATATCGAAGAGGTCATTGGACTGGATGCCTCCAACGCGATACTCGCCAGCGCCAAGGAAGGTATCGGAACGGAGGAGATTCTCGAAGGAATCGTGCGCCTGTTTCCGCCGCCCAGAGGCAATCCAACAGGGCCGCTGCGCGCGCTGATTATCGACAGCTGGTTCGATCCCTATCATGGCGCCGTCGTCATGATGCGCGTTTTTGACGGCATGGTGCGCAAAGGAGAGCGCATTCGCATGATGTTCAGCGGCCAGTCCTTTGAGGTCACGCGCCTGGGAGTCTTCGCGCCGGAACCCGTGGAGGTCGGCGAGCTCGGCGCCGGCGAGGTCGGTTTCTTGATGGCGGGCATCAAAGAGGTCTCCGAGACCCGCATCGGCGAGACGATAACTTTGGAAGAAATGCCGGCGCTGGAGCCGCTGCCGGGATTCAAACCGATGAAGCCCATGGTGTTCAGCGGTTTATATCCCACTGAAGCGAACCAGTATCAGGCTTTGCGCGACGCCCTCGAAAAGCTCAGACTCAACGACTCGTCGTTTACCTATGAGCCGGAGACCTCTCTAGCGTTGGGTTTTGGCTTTCGCTGCGGCTTTCTCGGTCTCTTGCACATGGATATCGTGCGCGAACGGCTCGAGCGGGAATTCGCTTTGAGCCTCATCACGACGGCCGCCACCGTCGTGTACCGCATCACCAGGACCGACGGCGAAACGCTGTTCATCGATAATCCCGTGCGCATGCCTGGGGAGGGGGAGATCGAACAAATCGAGGAGCCGGTGATCCGGGCGACGATCCATTTGCCGCAGGAGTACGTCGGCGCAGTCCTCGGGCTGTGCGAAGAAAAGCGCGGCACGCAAAAGGAGATTCGCTATCTCGGCCCTAAACGCGTTATGCTGGTTTACGAACTGCCGCTCAACGAGATCGTTGCCGATTTCTATGACCGGCTAAAATCGGTGAGCCGGGGCTATGCGTCGATGGACTACGAAGTGGCTGGATACCGGCCGGCGAATTTGGTTAAACTGGATGTGCGCATCAACGGCGATCTGGTGGACGCCATGTCGATGATCGTGCACCGCGACAAGGCCTATTATCGCGGCCGCGATCTCGTGCAAAAGATGCGCGAGTTGATTCCACGCCAGCTCTTCGAAGTCGTGATTCAGGCCGCCATCGGCAGCCGGGTGATCTCGCGGGAAGCGGTGAAGGCGCTGCGCAAAAACGTCACCGCCAAGTGTTACGGCGGCGACATCACGCGCAAAAGAAAACTTTTGGAGCGGCAAAAGGAAGGAAAAAAACGCATGAAACAAGTCGGCAAAGTGGAAATTCCCCAGGAAGCCTTTCTCGCCGCATTGAAAGTGTAGGACGAAAGGGAACATGGCTTCCGAAAAAGCAAGCAAGACAAGAGAACCCGGCGCGGTGGCGGGACAGCCGGTGGCAAAGACCAAATCGACCTTTCGCGAGTATGCCGAAGCGATCGGTATGGCGCTACTGCTGGCGCTGTTCATCCGCACCTTCATCGTGCAAGCGTTCAAAATCCCATCGGGCTCGATGATCCCGACGCTGGCCATCGGCGACCATATTCTGGTCAACAAGCTCTCCTACGGGGTGCGCATTCCATTTTGGGAGGACTATCTCATCGAGTTTCAACAGCCCCAGCGAAGCGACGTGATCGTTTTTATTTTCCCAGAAGACCGCTCCAAGGACTTTATCAAGAGGGTGGTCGCGGTGGGCGGCGACACCGTGGAAATCCGCCAGAGGAAGGTCTACATCAACGGCCGGCCGGTCAGCGATTCCCATGCTTATTTCAAAGACGGCGAGCTGGCGGGAGAAATCCAGCCGGGGCAGAATAATTTCGGCCCCCGCACCGTTCCCGAAGGTCACCTCTTCGTCATGGGCGATAACCGCGACAGCAGCCATGACAGCAGGTTCTGGGGCTTTGTCAGTCTCGACGACGTGCGCGGCAAGGCCTTCTTGATCTATTGGTCATGGGACGGCAATGAC
>DASWHT010000202.1:0-3676 GCA_036398075.1 Binatia bacterium
TTCAAAACCACCGGGCACATGAATCCGCGGCGCGTCCTGCCGGCGCTGGACCGCTTTCACACGCCGCGTTTAGAGGAACGCAAGCCCGGCACCTTCGATCCCACCGTGGGACCGGAGAAGTGGCTCATGTTTCTCGAAAAAACCGGTTTGGAGTCCAGCGTGCTCTTTCCCACCGATGGCCTGGCTTATGGACAGGTGGTATTTCCTGCCTGGGCCATCGCCTACGCCAACGCCTACAACGACTGGCTGCACGACAAATATCTCAAATTCAACTCGCGGTTGAAGGGAATCGCTTTGATCCCGCTCCAAGACGTGCCCAGCGCGGTCACGGAGCTCAGGCGCGCCGTAAAAGAGCTGGGCATGGTCGGCGCGATGCTGCCGTCCAATGGCCTGACCCCGCATCTGAGCGCGAAACATTTCTGGCCCGTCTACGAAGAAGCGGAAAAACTCGATTGCGCGTTGGCCGTGCACGGCGGCTGTTACGGTGACCTGGGTTTTAATACTTATACCGTTTTCCCTGCCACCCGTGCGCTCGGCATGCCGGTGCCGCTGGCCATCGCGGCAACCGGCATGATCGTCGATGGCGTATTCGATGCGTTTCCCAATTTGCGCGTCGGTTTCTTGGAGGGCGGCACGAGCTGGATCCCGATGGTGCTCGACCGGCTCGAACGCGAGTTGGAATACGGCGGTCTGCGCATCAAGCGCAAACCCTTGGATTACTTTACCGGCGGCAAGATCTTCGTTGGCTGCGAGGGCAACGAGAAGGCGCTTGCCTACGCCATCGAAAGGGTCGGTCCGTATCCATTTATGTTTGCGTCCGATTTCCCGCACGAGATTTCCCTCGACAATTGCATGGAAGAAATCGACGAAATCGTCGAGCGCAAAGACCTGAAAGAAGAGCACAAGGGTGCGATCCTGGGCGACAATGCCCGGCGGTTTTATAGAATATAGAAGGCTTCAGAGATACCACACTAGGACCTAGACGATTTGACAAGGATTGATGATGCTTAACGGTTATCGCGTTTTCGACGCTGACGCCCACGGTTCAATCAACCCGAGGATGTGGGAAGACTTGCCGGAGGCTTACCGCGCGCGCCGCCCGCGACCGGTGACAATTCACGATGATTCGGGCTTGGCAAACTATAATGCCGGATGGCTGATCGAAGGCTCGCTTGAGCCCCACGCATTGGGTCCAGGGGCGCAACAGGCCAACACCCCGAAAAACGTGCTCGCGGAATTCGGCGCGGATAGCAAACGTGAGCACTGTTCCCTCGGCAGCATGACGCTTAGCGCACCGGAAGCGCGCTTGGCCGACATGGACCGCATGGGCATCGACGCCCAGATGCTGTTTCCGAGCACGCTATACGCGCATATGACAACCGATCCAGGATTCGAGGCCGCGCTCTTTCGCGCTTACAATCGCTACATCGCGCGCCAATGTAAATCGGCGCCGCAACGGCTTAAGTGGTCGGGGCTGTTGCCGCTGCGTGATCGGCGCCAGTCATTGGAAGCCTTGGAGGAAATGCAGCGCTTGGGCGCGCGAGCGGCTGTTGTGTTTGGCACCGCCGGCGAGCGCATGCTCTCGGATCCGATTCTCTTGCCTGTGTGGGATGAATTTGCGCGGGCGAAACTGCCGCTGTGCGTACACATGGGCATGAGCTACCCGCCCTTGGCCCAGCTCGGCCGATCGATTTACGACGGCCATATCATCGGCATGTCGCTGCCGGCGCAGCTCGCGTTTATGGCCATCGTCGGCCACGGCATGCTCGATCGCTATAACGATTTGAAAGTGGCCTTTCTCGAGTTCGGCGCGGAATGGATTTTCTACATGGTCTCGCGCATGGATCATTACCTGCCCCTTGACCGCGGCGCCCATCCTTTCGGTCTGAGCATGCCCAACGCGGCGGATCTGCCGCGCGCGAGCATCAGGGACTATGTCAAGTCGGGAAGGATCTTTATGGCCGCCGAAGCCGATGACAGCATGCTTCACCAGCTCTTCGATCTTATCGGCGAAGACCAGGTGCTTTTTTCGTCGGACTTTCCCCACGGCGAAGGGCGGGACAATGCTGCGCTGGAAATCATCGACCGCAAAGACCTGACTGTGAATCAGAAGAAAAAGCTGCTCTTCGACAACACGGTTCGCCTGTTCGGCGAGCCTTAAATCAATTGCAGCTCGAAGCATCGCGCCAATTGAAAAGGAGGCAATCGTGGTGAATCTATCTAGACGGGCGCTGTTCATCTTCGCGGCCGGTCAGCTCTGCTTCGGCGTCCCCCATACCCCTGGCGCGGACGCTCCGCTTAAGAAGCTCCGCGTCGGCTATCCTTCGCATAGCGCCAGCATGTATCCGATCTATGTCACCAAGGAAGCCAAGTTGTTCGAAAAGTACGGTCTCGACGGCGAGATGATTTACGTCCAGGGCGTGCAGATGGTACAGGTGCACGTCGCCGGCCAATTGGACGTAACGACGACATCAGGCTTGGTCACCTTGCAATCGTCGGTCTCCGGGTCTGACCTGATCCTGCTGGCCAATTCCATCGACATCCATCTCATGAAGCTTACCGCCCATCCAAGCATTAACGGCCCCGCCGATCTCAAAGGTAAATCCATCGCCGTCACCCGCTTCGGCTCCTTGACGGATCTGATTGTGCGTCCGCTGTTGATGAGCTGGGGACTGGATCCCAAAAAGGATGTCACGCTTTTGCAAATCGGCACCCAACGCGACATCGCCACGGCGATCTCCCTCAAGAGAGTCGATGCCGGCGTGCTCTCCTTTCCGACGTCTTACTACGCTGAAAAAACCGGGCTCAAAGCGCTCTACGACTTCGCCGAGTCCGGCAGCGAAATTCCGACCACGACCGTGGCCATCAGCCGGGAATTCGGCAAAAAGAACCGGGATACCGTGCTGAGCTTTTTGCGCGCCTATCTCGAAGGGCACAAACGGTTAGTGACGGATCGCGCGTTAAGTATTCGCGCCTTGCGAAAATACGGCGGCATTGCCGATGAGGAAACCCTGGCGCACACCTACGATCTTTTCAGCACGAAAATCATCCGCAAAGTCCCTACCATCAGCGCGAAGAGCGTGGAGAACGCTCTCAAGCTGCTCGGTGAAAGCATGCCCAAAGCCCGAGAGCGCAAGGCCAGCGAATTTATCGACACGAGCTATATGGATGAGTTGGAGCGCTCTGGGTTTATCAAGTCGCTGTGGCCTTGATTCTCGATCACTTAAAACGTTCAAATCGTTCAAAAGGTTCAAGTCGTTCAAATCGTTTTCGGACAATTCTTACGGCTTGAACCCGCCGCGGCACGCGGCATTCTTTGTACTACTATCGTTGAAAGTTTTCGCACCTTGCGCAAATTTGCCAGTGGTTATTCTGATGGTATCGATCCAGAAGAGAACTTACCGCGGAGGCGCGGAATAAAGAATTCTTGATTGAGAAATACTCCGAACTCTGCGAACTCTGTGCCTCTGTGGTGAAATAACGATTGCTGCTTTGGTTGCGGCTTCGCCGCGCTAGGCCCTTTGTGGTGAAATCTCTTCTTCCGTTTGGCGCTTTCCATCTCCCTGCGCTTACGCTAAAAGACGCATCAATGGGCAATTAATGCCTGTTTTTTGTATCGAAAGGAGCCTCAAGTGGCAGGTTGGAAAGCGCGCATCGGTTATCTGTCGCCATCGGT
>DASWHT010000203.1:0-4751 GCA_036398075.1 Binatia bacterium
GGGGCTCGTACCGCTGCCTCCTCCCGGAGTTGCGCGGTGCAGGGTTTGCAAGGACGGCGACGACGAGCGAGTTGCTGAGGTGGGGAGGCCAAGCGCCTGGCCCAACACGTCGGCTAGATCCGCAGCCTTGCTGTTTTCCACCGGATAAATAAAAATTCTTCGCCCCGGCCCTTCGGCGACAACGTCGATGCGGTCGATCCAGCGTTTGGCATAGGTCCACGCCGCTTCGCTGTGGCTAATAACCAGCAACTGATTGATGCGCGGCAGCGCGATAAACTGCGCGTTGAAACTGTCGGTTTGCGGCGTCGACGCGGAAAAAGACTGCATGATCTTGATCATCTCTTGCGCCAGCTCTTCCGCGCTCGCCACTTTGGGCTGGTAGATCTCCATGCGCGTGCCGGCGAAGACCTGCACGTCGACCAGCTCGGCGATCTCCACGAGCCGTTGAATGTTCGATGGCAAATCGATGACGATCAGAAAGTTGCCGCGCGGGTTCTCGACGATCTCGCCGCCGGACATCAGGAACGGCGTCAGCAGGCGCTTCATTTCCGCCGCGGTGAAATAACGCACCGGCACGATCTGCAACGCAAAACTGTCTTCGCGGCTTTGTCCCGCTGGGCGGGCGATGCTTTTGCCGTCCTTTATCGGGAGGATACGGTAGAGGTTGCCCGACCGCACCGCCACGGCGCCGTTCATGCGCAGCACCTGGTGAAAGATCGGCAGCAGATCTTCCGATTTGAGCGGCTCGGCGCTATTGATGGTTACCGTGCCCTTCACCTCCGGGTCGATGGTGTAGGTCAGCCGCAGATGTTGCGCGATAATGTGAATGATCTCGACCAGATCGGCGCGGGTAAAATTAAGCGAAATCATGCCGCCGGGTGGCGCCGCAGCTGCAGGTGAAGGTAAAAGCCTACGTTCGGGTGCTACAGGTGTCGGCGAAACTTGAGGCGGGGATACCGATGGCGGCGTCGCCCCGCCACTCGGACCCGGCTGTTGTAGCTGTTGTTGGACAACCGGCACCGGGAATCGGGGTCCGGGAGATTGAAACTGGCCGGGAACCAGCGGCGATGGCGCCGTCTCGCCAAGCAGGTTTTCTCTCCCCTCCAATACACTGGGCTCCGGCGCAATGTTCGGACTGGGCTCTGACTGCGCAACGCAACTCGAAACCGCCCCCGAAGAGATCAACGCGATAGCAATAATCGTCGGTGTTAAAGTATGCTTTTTCATGATCCCTTGCGCCGCTCACTGTGCAGGCGGAGTTGGTAATCGCGGTCGTCGCGGCAAATTGGGAACCACGCGAGGCACCACGCCTGGCGCGGGTTGGCCGGGCGCGAGCCCCGGCGCGGTCAGACCGGGCATGCGGGGTTGCCCCGGCTGGGGTGTCGTTGACACCGGGCCCACGGGCACTTTTCGAAAATAATCGATGGGCAGTTCCACGCGCGTCGCTCCCCGCGCAAAGACCACAGCCTTTTCGCCGACCTCAGTCAGATTGAAGCCCTCGATGCTGTCGCCGATTTTCATGCGCCGTGGCCCCTGCGCCGCGGCCGGCGCACCAGCCGGCGTGCGCGCCGCGCCATCTGCGTCCTGCACGATTGCGTATCGGCTCGAACCCAGGATTGCCGTGCCGAGCAGAACCATGCCGCGGATGCGCTGCGCCGCGCGCGTATCCGCTTCCGTCTCTTTGGTTCTAGTTGCGCCCCTTTCGGGATCGAACAAATTTTTCGCGATGATCACGTCCGTACCCAGGCCAGACGGCACCGTGCCGGCTTCCGCTTTCTCGTCGGCGCGATTCGCCAGGGACTTCGGCTTCACAGGCGCCGGCAAGTCCCAGGGCCCTTGCCGCCATACCCAATATATTTTTAGCCCTACGCCGGCCAAAGACCCCACCAGCAGCAGTGCCACCACTATAACCCGAGTATGAATTCTCAACTCCTATTAAACAAACTCCGAGTGTCCGTGTCTGAAGTTCCTTGCATTAATCATTTGTCATGCCGGGCATCCACCGTGAAAGCGGGGGCGACCCGGAATCCTTGGCCCCCTCTTAGTCTCCCCCCGTAGCAAACTTTGTCGGGGACGGTCGCGACCGTCCCTTACAAGTGGGGGTTCTGGATTCCCCCGTGGAAGAATGGCTGATCCTCCACGGGGCGGGAATGACGGACTCGGACTCCTGACTTTGTCAACGAACTTTGATTCCAAGACACAAGGAACGCAAAGGACTAAAATACCGCCCGAGTCACTTGGCGTCAAACGTTTCGTGAAGCTACTCTATTTCGCGATAATTGCCAAATTTTTTCTATCATTTAAACGGCGCCCAAGCCGACTTTTTAAGCATGATCCATGCCAGAAATGCGCAATTTGTGTCATCCACGTCTGTCCTGAGAAAAGGACGCTAAGAAGCTTTGCCGGTATTCTTTCTGGCGGGCTGAGGGGCCGATTCCGGTTGGTCGGAAGACGCGGCTTGATTGCGGGCAAATCCTGACACCGTCAGGCTGAGCCGTAGATTTTGCGCCGCCGGCGGCTGTACACCTGGCGCTTGCGGAAACCCGATTGGGCGAAACAGGGACCGGACATTGATCTCGTCCACGACGAGCAACTTTTCGGCGGTCTCGATGCTGCGAATCAAATTAGCCGCTTGATCGATTTGCCCGCCGATTTCCATCTGAATGGAAATTTTCGAGAACGAACCCTCCGCTTCCGGATTCAGCACACGCGTGGTAATGACCTGCGTGCCTTCCTTCGTGGCCAACGCTTGCACCGCATCCTGAAGATCCGACGCGCTCACCGAAGGCGTGTCTCCCGTCAACAGTTTGGGTTCGCGGTTCTTCAGCTCATTGCGCACCGATTCCAGAGCCGCGGTCATCTCCTCTTTGCGCGCCAGGTAGCGAAGATTTTTTTCCAAGCGCTGCGGCTCCGCCTCCAGCTGGGTCTTGACCCAATCGCGGCGTTCCAAATAGGGATTGACCAGGAAAGAGCGCGCTACAATCAGCAAGAGTACCGCCGCTGCCGCGGCCACGAGAACTTTCTCGCGCGCTGAAAGCCGTTGCCATAACTTTTTCATGGTTTGCCTGCCTTTTCAGCTTTCGCTTTAGCCTGCTCCAATTCAGCTTTAAGGGAAAAGGTCTCTCGGTTATCCCGGCCGCGGTTCGAAGGAGCGTTGAAGCCGACGTTTTCGAAAACCGGAGAACGTTCCAGAAGTGGAATCAGTCCCGAGGCGTTTTCGGCGCTTCCTTGCATTTCGACGGCGCCGCTTCGGTAACGCAAATTCGACAAATAGGCGGCGCTGGGCACGATCTTGGAAAGCTCATCAAGCACCCGCAGCACCTCGCCCCGCCGTTTATCCAGGGCAACGAAAAAGCGTTGTTCGGTCCGAGCTTTTTGCAGCGCTACTTCCTCGCGACGGAGCGCCGCCACGGCCGGTTCGAGCTTTTCGTTCTCAGCCCGCAGTTGTCTCAAGCGCAACTCATCTTTTACGGGATAGGTAGTGCCCCACGCGCACAGCGCCAGCACCAACAGCGCCGCGAGCGCCACATTCACATAGGCAAGGGGTCCAGCCCGCTCTCCGTCCTTTGCTTCCGCTCTGAGAACATTGCCGGCGAAGGAAGCCTCTCGCAAGCCGCGCAGCGCCGCGCCCACCGCGGGCAACACCGACGCGTGGGCGATTTCCAAGCCGCTCCCGAGCCGCTGATTGCCGGCGACCACTAGATCGTTCCAGCCCGGCGGTTCGCCGTCGGCGGAACCCAGGGCGTAGCGTCCGGTCCCCCAGCTATAAAGTTTCGCGGCGCTCTTGACGCACTGTTGCAACAATTCGCGCCGCGCACCCTCAGCGAATTTGGACTCCGGCAACCAATATGAATAGAGCAACTCGGGCACCTGGCGCCAGCCGCGCTCCCGGTTCTGAACGCCCAAGAGTTCCAGGTCACCGTCGTGGCCGCCCACCGCGGCGACGGGATCCATAGTATCGCCGGCGCAAAAAAGCAGAAAATTGGCCATCGCGGTTACCGTGGTTTCCACGCCCCTAACCTCGACGCCAAGGGACGCCAACACCGCGAGTAGCGGCGCCAAGCTTTTCTTGGGCACCGCGAACAACATTACGCCGATTTTGTCGCCCTTTTTCACCGTGGGCACGTAATCGTAAAAGACATCCTCGCGGCGAAACGGCAGGTAGCGCTCGATTTCGTAATCGAGAACCTGTTTGAGATCGGCCTCCGCCGCCGCCGCCGGCAGAGATATCTCTTGCGTTACTACCTGTGCCTGGGGCAGACAGATGTAAAAGGAATCCCTGCGCGGATCACAATGCGGCAGGAGCGCGAGCATGGCCTGCCTCAACACCTGTTCGGTGGAGTCGCTCGCAACTTTGATCGCGATCTCGCTAACGTCTTCGGGAATCCAGCCGGTCAGCCCAGACAGCGCCTGTTTGCTATCGGCGAGAGGAAGATCGTAGGCTTCCTGTCCCAGCAATGAAACTTTGTTCAAGGCCTTGCGCAGCCGCACCAGGATAATGCGGTCGCGCATGACATAAATCCCCACGCTGGTGGTGAAATCGACGCGCGATAAATCTTGCAGCCAACGTTTAGTTTTCATGGTTATTCGGTCCTAACGCCCCTTATCACAGCGCGGCTACGCCGCAACCAAAACTCGGATTATCTCGCGCAAAGACGCAAAGGCCGCAAAGGTCGGAAAATAACGGTGAAAAATTCTCCAAGATAATTCATCTCTTCCCTCCGAACTTGGCGTGCTTTGCGCCTTGGCGG
>DASWHT010000204.1:0-4707 GCA_036398075.1 Binatia bacterium
TATCTGGTAAAAAGGAGCCATCACGTCAAGATCTGGGCACGATTTCCATGAAGTTTTTGGCACGCTCGTTGCTTTCTAAAAACGCATTGTGACCAACTCGCCCCATCCGATAGCTCAGGCCAGTCGGCCGGCCAACTACTATTCCTACACATTGCGGTGCATTGGGCAAAACATAGAAGGGATGGATCTCAAGTCCCTTGAGGTCAAAACTCAGGGTGACAAGTTCATTGTTCAGGGCTGGAGCAAGAAAGCCTCAAACACGATGGACATCCTGAAGCGCTACGGTCCCGACGACATCAAGACACTGGATGAAATGGGCAAGGCGCAGCGAAAACGTGGTTCCCGGCCGTCGAATCTCCTGAACCTGCCGCAAGTGCTTCGCTTCTGCGGGAACTATGTCGACCGCCTGCGCGGGCGCTTGATCCGGGTATCCTGGCAGGACCAGAACGACAAGATTCAGTCGATTACAATTCAGTTTGAACCATACGAAGAGGGCCGAAGCGGAAAAAGTGATTCCCAGGTCACGACCATTGAGGAGCTGTGCATCCACGTCTATAAACAGCGGAAAAAGATCAGCACCGCCATCGAGAAACCCTGGCAGCGCCACGGCGCCGGTGCATTTGAGGGATTCTAAGTCGCCCCACCCGCTATCTGATCCGAACATAGGCCGCCATCAACTCGGCGGCCTCACGCCTGATATTTTATTTCCCCGCCGACAATCGTCATTTCGACTTTTAGGTCCTTGATTTTCTCAGCTTGAATCTCGAACGGATCTTCGGCCAACACCGCGATGTCCGCGAGTTTGCCGGCTTCAAGAGTTCCCTTATCGTTTTCCTCGAAGCCGACCCATGAAGCGGTGGTTGTGTGCATCGCGAATGCTTCGGCGACGCTGATTCGTTCTTCCGGCACCCACACCTCGCCCCAGCGCATCCTGCGCGAGACGCAGGCCGAAATATCTCTCAAGGCGTCCACCGGCCAATAGCCTGGGGAATCGGAGCCGCCGGCGATGATCACGCCGTTCCTTAGGAGCGTTCTGAACGGGAAGGCTTTCGTGAGCCGTTTCTCGCCGACGCAATCGAGAATGGCGTCGCCGACATAATAGCCGATGGCGATGTTGGGGATCGCCACAATGCCCGAGCGCACCATGCGCTGCATCCGCTCCTGCGTCGCCAACCAATTACCCATATGCTCGATGCGGTGGCGGTGGTCCTTACGCGGCGAGTTTTCAATGGCGCTCTCATATGCATCCAGCGCCATGTCGAAAGCGCGGTCGCCGAGGGCATGCACGCAGCAGCGCAATCCCGCGTCGTGGCACTTGCGCACGGTTTCATTCAATTCGTCTTGCTGAATTCTGATAATGCCGTGATTGTGCTCATCGTCTTCATAGGGCTCGTAAAAGCACGCGTTGCGTCCGGTGATGCCGCCGTCGATGCTCATCTTGACGCCGCCCACTCTCAGCCACTCGTTGCCGAAACCGGTGATCAGGCCGAGCTCGATCAGACTTTTCGATTCGATCATGGATTCAATGACGCGCGGCAAGATGCTCACCCTGGCGTGCATACAGCCTTCCTTATAAATCTCCTGATAAGCGCGCACCGGTTCGGCATAGCGTACGATGTCGTGAACCGTCGTCACGCCGCGTTCCAGACACTGATTCAAAGCAAAAACAATGCCGCTTTTTAGCTGGAGATAGTTGAACTCCGGCGCGACTTTTTTAAGAATTAATTGCGCGCGCTCGTGCAACTCGCCGGTGGGTTCCCCGGTCTGGGGATTTTTTGTGATATGTCCGCCGGCGGGGTCGGGCGTGTCGCGGGTGATCTTGACGGCTTCGAGGGCTTTACTATTTCCGATAGTGATATGGGCGCCGAAAGAAATCGAAACCGGATTGTCAGGTACGACACCGTCCAGATCGCGCTTGTCGGGAAATCGTTTGTCCTTCAGGCGGAAATCTTGCATCGGGCTGCCATGGGCGACGATCCACGATCCCGCCGGCGCGCTGGCCGACGCGTTGGCGAGCCGTTGCAGAATATCTGCGATCGAGTGGACGTGGACATAGAAGTCGCGGCAGTCGACCAGCTCCATCTCCGCCGTGCCTTTTTCCGAGAGATGGACGTGAGTATCAGTTAGACCGGGGATAGCCGGGCGGCCATGGAGATCGATAACTTGTGTATCGGGACCCGCGAGCCGGCGCATGTCATCGGAATCTCCCGTCGCGACAATCCGGCCGCCGATAGAAGCCAGGGCCTGACAGGTCGAAGTTTCCGTAACGAATGTACGAATCTTGCCGTTGTAAAGAACTAAATCGGGATAGGGTAAAGGTCGTGCCTTCATAGCGCAGGCTCCTCCTTGCTCACTCAATACTCTTAGGCTATAGGTCGCTTCGTTAAACGAAGTCAACCGCATTGCCCAGCGCGGCTATGCCGCAGCCAAAGGGAGGAAGGGATTTAACCGCAAAGGACGCAAAGGGATCCACCACGAAGGTCACGAAGAGCACGAAGTTGAAGAGTATAAACTCTCCGAACCCTTCGTGTCCTTCGTGTGCTTCGTGGTGAGACCAAATTTTCCCCTTTGACAAAGGGGGAGTTAAGGAGAATTTATAGACAGCAGGAGGCATCAAGATGGCAAAAAAATCTTTTACATGGCCGAGTAACGCGCGGATCGCGTTCGTGCTCGGCATCGCCTTCGAATGTTGGGACAGGAACAAGCCGTCGCGCGGCGGGGCGCTGCAGTCGCCGCTGCCGGCAAATGCGCTGTGTAAGCGCGACTATTCCACGGAGACGTTCAGGGATTTTGGCGGCAAGATCGGCGCAAGGCGGCTTCTCGATATTTGCGACAGGTACGGTCTAAAAGTGAGCATGCCGATCAATGGTCTCACCTGTGAATATTGGCCCGAACTCGTGAGGTATGCCCATGACCGCGGTCACGAACTGGTCGCTCATGGTTGGGACCAGGGCGAGTACCTGTATATGCTCACGCGCGAGCAAGAGCGGGAAAATATCTTTAATACCGTAGATGCGATTACGAAATTGACCGGGGAGAAGCCCACGGGCTGGTCTTCGCCTGGTGTGCGTTCGACGCACAATACTCTGGAATTGAACGTCGAAGCCGGCCTGCATTACAACTGCGACTACCATGACGACGAGATGCCTTATCCGCGCATGGTCGGCGACAAGATGCTGATCATGATTCCGCACCAGCACACGATCAACGATCACCGCATGGAAGAGGAAGGCACTCGCCATGACTTTTTTGACAAGTTCAAAGACGAGTTCGATTACCGTTACAAAATCGGCGACGCGGAGCCAACGATGATGAATGTGATCACCCACGCCTATCTGAGTTCGCGGGTTCCGCTGATTGACACGTTTGAACAGATCATCAAGTACGCCAAAAGCCACAAGGATGTCTGGTTCGCCCGGCGCGGCGACATCGCGGCGTGGGCGAGGAAATATTACGAGGGATGATAGTACCGTTCCAGCCGTTCAAAACGTTCCAGCCCCCGCCATTCGACAAGCTCAGGGCTCTGTGTCCTCCCCCGCGTTGAGACTGTGTCGCAATGTCATTCTGAGGCCCTTCGACATGCTCAGGATAAACTCCGCCGAAGAATGTCGACTTCGTAACACCTTGAAAATGCGAGATGCTTCGTTTTGCTCAGCATGACATCAAGGCGTTTGCGCGGATTGCGACACAGTCTCGTCGCACGGGGGAGAAAAGAGGTGGGGGAACGACTGGAACTGCTTGAACAGTTGGAACAACTGGAACGGGAGCGCAGCGACATTAATAATGCATATCCGCGTTGACGCCGCCGGACACCGAGACCGCCTCGCCGGTGATGCTGACGGCCAACGGCGAGCAGAGGAACGTGACGACCTGGGCAACGTCTTCAGCGGTGACTAGATGGCGGATGGTGCTGCGCTGTCGGAGTTCTTCCAGATACGTGTCAAGCGTTTTGCCCTGGCGCTCTGCCAGCTCGCGGTGACGCTGCAAAACTGCTTCGGTGATGGTAGTGCCGGGGTAGATGGCGTTCACGTTTATGCCGAAAGGACCCAGCGTGTTCGCCAGTGACTTCGTCAACGTAACGCAGGCGATGTTGCGCGCCGGCGTGCTGATTGCGGTGCCGGGCGTGCGCCCCGCGCCGCCGCTGAGGTTAACGATCCGTCCCCAACCGGCCTGCTTCATGTAGGGAGCCGCCTCGCGCGCGCAGCGATAGTAGCCGAGGAATTTCTCTTCGAAGTCTTTGACGATCTGTTCGTCGCTGATGGTATCCATGTTATCCGGGATGGTGCCACCGACTCGGGCGGCGCAATTGGCCAGGATGTGGATTCCGCCCAGAGCTTCGCTCGCCCGCCGGACAAATCCCTTGATTGACTCCGCGTCAAGCGTATCAACGACCAAGGGCACGATCGTACGTCCTGTTTCTTGAGCGATCTCCGTGGCGGCCTCGCTGAGCCGCGCCGCAGTCCTGGCGCCGATCGCGACATCGCAGCCCTCGCGGGCCAACTGCCGGGCTATCGCCTTGCCCATACCCGCGCTGCCGCCGGTAACGATTGCCTTCTTGCCCAAAAGCTGAAGATCCATCAATCCTCCCTAGTTGTCGCTAACGCTCCCGTTCACTTACGTTGCTGCGCTCCCGTTCCAGTCGTTCCAAACGTTTAAACCGTTTCCCCGCCTCTGTCCTCCCCCGCGCACGCGGGGGAGGATCAAGGA
>DASWHT010000205.1:0-8627 GCA_036398075.1 Binatia bacterium
GCGCCGTTCCCAAAAATTGATCCAGTGACCTTCGCCCTCGTCCCGCGCCTGCTTGTCCGTTGCCGCTACGTAGATTTCCCGCATGAGTCCCATGTGCGGTTTCGGTCCCGAGGGTTTGTTTCTTTGATAGGCCTCGCGGTATTGGTCGAAGGCGGTTCTCGTTGCTTTCATGCCTGAAGGAACCCACTGAACCGTGCTGATACCCGTGGCGGCGGCTTCCTCGATGGACTCTTTGCTGCGGGTCGGCATCCAGAGCGGCGGGTGGGGCTTTTGCACTAGCGGCACGCTCAGCTCGGCGTTGTTGCATTTAAAAAATCGGCCTTCATAGCTATACGATGGATTCGCCCAGATGCCGCGGATAATGCGTAGCGCTTCCAGCGTCATTTGCCGCTTGTCATCCCAGGGCACGCCGTAAGCAGTAAAGGTAAAGGGGCCGATGCCGGCGCCGAAGCCACACTCCAAACGCCCCTCGGTCAAGTTGTCCAACAGCGCGACTTCCTCCGCGACGCGAATCGGATTCCAGAGCGGCAACACGTAAACCAGAGGACCGATGCGAATCTGTTTGGTGCGTTGCGAGGCCGCGCCGAGAAAACTGCCGGGACTCGGACACTCGGAGAAGCCCATGTCGAAGTGGTGTTCGGCGACAAAATAAAAATCCAGGCCCGCTTGGTCGGCGAATTCCAGCACTTCGAGATGGTTCTTGTAGAGGTCCACGTAGGAGCGCGCCGGGTTATCGTGTTTCTGCATGTGGTCGAAGAGTCCGAGTTTCATGGCCGCTAACCTATTAAATTCAGAAGTATGGCTCAATCAACCAACTTATCCATGGCGAGGACGCGCGGGCGCGGGGTGCGAAAGGTCAGCGTCCAGATGCTCGTCGTCAAAAGTCATGGGGTTTTCTGCGACATGGCCGTCGGCGACGATATACTATATCTTCAATTGCTCCCTAGAACGGCTACCGCTGTTATATAAGACCCGTGATTCGCTGGTCAATTGGAAACTCGACGAAACGATTCCGCTTGACATAAGAATCGCAACTTCGATACAAGTTGGCAAAAACCCACAAGTCCGTTGTGAAAACACTATCAGCCGTTGCGCATCGGTCGCAATCGTGGGTCAAAGTCAGTGAAATACGATAGGAGACGCGGCGTGTTGCCCTGTCTAAAAACCATTTCCTTATCTGTCTTTCTCCTAGTTTGCTTTAGCGCGTCAGTGCCTGCGGCGACCCAGTCTGATTGGAAGCAACGGTGGGAGAAAACGCTGAGCGGCGCCAAGAAGGAAGGTAAGGTGGTGGTGTGGGGACCGCCGGGCGAGCTCATCCGCAAGGCCATGACCGAGGGATTCAAGAAAGCATTTCCGGATATCCCCATCGAGTATTCCGGCGCCCGCGGCGGGGAGCAAGCGACCCGCATCAAGGCGGAACGAGACGGGGGTGTTTATAGCGTCGACGTGCTTCTGAGCGGCACCACTACGGCCAACAACCAGATGATACCGATGAAGGCGCTGGACCCCATCGAGCCTGCATTGATCCTGCCGGAAGTCACGGCTACGAAAAACTGGCGCGGCAACGCCTTGGAGTTTTCGGACGAGTCGACGCGCTTCAATCTGGTCTTTGTAAATCAACTCAAGGTCGCAATTGTCTATCATCCCACCCAGGTCAAGCCCGAAGAAATTGACGAGCTTCCCAAGCTTCTGGACCCCAAATGGAAAGGAAAATTCGTCATCAACGACCCGCTACCTTCGGGCGCAGGCAACGTTACCTTCCGCTGGATATGGCGCGTCTTGGGCCCAGAAAAGGCCAAGGACTATTACCGGAAAATTCGCGCCAACGCGGCTGTCGTCGATCGCGACCAACGGCGCCAGATCGAATGGGTCGCCCAGGGTAAATACGCATTTTTGCTGGGCCCCAGCGACGGCACGCTCGGGCAACTTCATATGCGCGGACTGAAAGTCGGCGTTCTCCCTGAGTTGAAAGACTACGGCACTTACCTGAACGCGAGCTTTGGCAGCGCCATGCTGCTCAATAGGGCGCCGCATCCGAACGCGGCATCGGTTTTTCTTAACTGGGTCCTGGGCAAAGAAGGGCAAACCGCTTGGAGCAAGGCCATGGACCATCTGAGTAAAAGGGTGGATGTCCCGACGGACCACCTTTCTCCGTATATCATTCCTCCGGTGGACGCGAAGTACTTTAGCGGACAGCCAAAGCCGGGTCACCGCTATTGGATAAGTCATTCCGCGGAGAACGTGCAACGCACCGCCGAGGAAACAAAAGTCTTAAAAGAGCTTTTCGGCAGGTAACTAGTCGCAGATTCTCAACGGGGCGATCAGTATGGAACTCACCAGAAGAACGCCGTTCATAAAAGGTATTCAACTGCCCAACGTCTCCTGGAGCTGGATACCGGTGCTCCTTCTGGTTGGCGTATTGATCATCATTCTGGCTTATCCCCTGGGGTTGCTTTTTCTCAAGAGCTTCGCGATCAGCCGTCCCGGGCAAGAAACGATTTGGGGCATCAGCGGCTGGATTGAGGCCTTCACCGACGCCAATCTACCCATGGCGGTGGGTAACACTTTTTTCCTCGCCTTCGCGCGCATCATTATAACCAGCGTATTCGCCATCTTCTTCGCCTGGGTCGTCACGCGCACCGACACGCCGTTCAAAGGCTTGATCGAGATGGCGCTGTGGCTCGGTTTCTTTCTGCCCCTTCTGCCGATGACCATGGGCTGGATCCTTCTCCTCGATCCATACAACGGTCTTCTCAACAAGTTTTTGATGAACATATTTGGTTTCGCTACTCCGCTCTTCGACATCTACTCCTACTGGGGCATCATCTGGTGCCATCTCGCTTTCAGCACCTCGGTAAGATTCATCTTGATAACACCGGCGTTCAAGGCCATGGACGCCGCGTTGGAGGAAGCCGCACGGGCGTCGGGCAGCAGCAACCTGGGCGTCCTGTGGCGCATCACGATTCCCATACTCGCGCCGGCGCTGCTGGCTTCGACGGCTCTGGGTTTTATCCGCAGCCTGGAATCGCTGGAAATTGAGATGGTCCTGGGCATCCCCGCGGGCATCTACGTCGTGCCGACGAAAATCTGGGATCTGATCCACTGGGAGCCGCCGCTTTACGGCCGCGCCACTGCCCTCTGCAGTATTTTCCTCGTATTCATTTTTCTGCTCATCTGGCTGCACCGCACGGTGCTTCGCGGCCGCGAATTCACCACAGTCACCGGGCGCAGCTACATGGTGCGGACATTTTCGCTGGGCCGCTGGCGTTGGGTGAGTTGCGCCGTTTGCATCGGTTTCATTCTTATAATGATTTTGCTGCCGCTGGCCACCCTCGTGATGGGCACCTTCATGGAGTTCTTCGGCAACTTCGATGTCGAAAAAACCTGGACCATGCATCACTGGCAAAGCGCCTTTACCGACCCGGTGTTTTTGCGCTCGCTCAAAAACACGCTGGTGCTCGGTTTTGGCGGAGCTCTGGTGGGAACTCTGCTCTATGCGATGATCAGTTATTATATCGTCCGCACACGGTTTCCCGCCCGCACCACCGTCGACGTGCTCTCGTGGCTGCCCTGGGCGTTGCCCGGCGTCTTGATCAGCCTGGCGCTTTTATGGGCGGTTTTAGGTTCCGGCGATTCCATCAAGCTCCTCTACGGCAGCGTCGGGCTATTGGTGCTGGCGATTATTATCAAAGAGATGCCGCTGGGGACGCAGATCATTAAGGCCAGCGTGTTGCAGATCAGCAATGAGTTGGAAGAAGCGTCGAAGACCGCGGGGGCACCCTGGCTCACGGGATTTCGCCGCATCCTGCTGCCGCTCTTAAAGCCCACAATGGTGGCGGTGGGCATCATCGTCTTCATCTCCGCGGCGAGAGATATCCCGACGGTGATATTTCTGGCGACGAACCAATCGCGCACACTGTCGTTGCTCATGCTCGACTATATGGCCGAGGCCAACATGGAAAAGGCCGCCGTCCTCGGGGTGTTCCTCGTTCTTCTTATCTTTATGCTTTTGATCATCGGATGGTTCCTGGGTTTTCGCAGATTGTCGGTCCATTCGTAACGAAGAGGTAGCATTATCATGAACGCTTGCAAAAGGAGGAGACGATGAAAACCACCAAATCCTTACTGACCATCGCCGGGTTGTTTTTCATTGCGCAATTCGTTACCGAGAGCCGATTCGCGTGGGCGCAAAGCGATTCCGGCTGGCAGCAAAAATGGGATGCCGCCGTCGCCGGCGCAAAAAAAGAAGGAAAGGTAGTTGTCATGGGCCCGCCGGGGGAACTGGTTCGCGATGCCATGGTCAAAGGTTTTACGAAGGCTTTCCCCGAAATCGCCATCGAGTATTCCGGCGGACGGGGCGGCGAGTTATCAACCAAAATCAAGGCGGAGCGGGACGCGGGAATTTACAGCGTCGACATCGTCATTAACGGCACCAGCACGGCGAACGCCTATTTCAAGCCGATGAAAGCCCTCGATCCCATAGAGCCGGCGCTCATCCTGCCCGAAGTACTCGATCCGAAGAAATGGCGCGAGAATGGGTTGGAGTTTTCGGACCGTGGTACGCGCTTCAATTTGGTCTTTACCACACAGACGAATGTGCCGTTGATTTTCAATCCCGCGCAGGTCAAAGCCGAACAGGTCGATGAATTGTCAAAGGTCCTCGATCCCAAATGGAAGGGCAAGATCGCGCTTCAAGATCCAATCCCTTCGGGAACCGGCAACGGTGTCTTCCGCTGGTTATGGGAGGTTCTCGGTCCGGAGAAAACGATGGATGTTTATAAAAAGCTCCGTGCGTCAGCCGCGGTGGTCGACCGTGACCAGCGGCGCCAGATCGAATGGGTGGCGCAAGGAAAATATCCGCTCAATTTTGGTCCGGGGACGGTCATGCATCAGCTCGAAAAGCGCGGCCTGAAGTTCGGCGTGATCCCGGAGTTCAAGGACCATGGCGGATACGTTACGCCAGGTTTCGGCAGCGCAATGAACATTAACCGCGCGCCGCACCCAAACGCCGGCAAGGTTTTCCTCAATTGGCTGCTTAGTAGGGAAGGGCAGACGAATTTTGCCAAAGCCATGGGGTACGCGAGCCGCAGAACTGACGTCCCAAAGGATCATGTGCCGGATTACTGGATTCCGAAGGAGGGCGTTAAGTACTGGCCCGGTTATTTAGAAGAGCATGCGACAATGTCTCCGGAGCAAGAAAAATTTTTAAAGCAGGTATTCGGCAGATAGCGTCTCAATCGGCGCGGGAGGCGGGCCAGCCGTAAAGTTTGGCCGGATTGTCCGCAAGAATAAGTTTGCGCGTTTCGTCGTCCGGCGCCGCTGCAAGCAGAAAGTCCAATAGGTCGCCATCGTTCGGCATGGGAACTCGCACCCCGCCGTGGGGCCAGTTGCTGCCCCAGATGACGTGATCCGGCCGTGTTTGAATGATTGCCCGGATGACATCGACCATGTCGGCGTAATCGGGTGGGCCGGCTTTGGATAATTGATAGAAGCTGTAAAGGTTGATCCAGGCGTGCTCTTCGTTCTTAAATATTCCAAGCAGCTCTTTGAATTTCCGATCAGCCGCATTTTGCTGTGGTTCGGCGTGGGCGACGTGATCGAAGACATAGGGAATCTTGAGCCCACTCAAGAACGAGACAGCGCCGAGGACTTCGGCCATCGATTGCGACATGAACTCGACATGCCAATCGAAGCCCGCGGTGCGCGCGACCATGCGCCTGGTTTCGTCAAATGACATCCCGCCTCTCCCGTCGGATTTGATGCGAAAGCCGGTAAAGCCGCCGCCTTTCAGCTTCAACAGTTCCGCATCGCCAATGGCCGGATCGAGCAGCGCCAGACCTTTGAACTTGCCGTTCATGCGAGCTAGTGCGTCGAGCGTGATTTGATTGTTGGTCCCATTGCCGCTGCCGGTGACGATCACCGCGCGTTCCAAACCGAGGGTAAAATGAACTTTGAGATAGTCATCGAGGGTCGAATGGGGATCGGGATCATAGTTGCGCTCAGCGACGAGCGGGTAGCGATCGAAGGGGCCGTAAACGTGCAGATGGGTATCGCAGGCGCCGGGCGGCGCTTTGAGATTGGGCGTTCGAGTGTCAGGGTTGGGTGGTTGTACGGGACGCATGATTTACATGTTTCAACGAATGGGCGCGCATGACGCAAGGTTACTTTAATGCAAAACGGCCTCAAATATCCAGTTGGCTGCGCCGAAGCTGTGAAAAAATCGCCGTCCGCCCTTCGACGAGCTCAGGACGAACGGCTAAGTATTTAGATTATCGTCTGTGCCACATCGTTCGTGGTGAGCCTGTCGAACCATGAACGGATTTTTTCACAGCTGCCGCGCCCTTGACGGGTTTTCGCTTTGCCCTGTTTTGCTCGATACGGGGTTTGCACGGGCAATTTCATCATGTATTGTTGGCGTAGAAAGGAGATGACCTATGGGTACTTCGTCAAATGCATTGCAGCTATTTTTGTTGACCGCCGACCGCTTGCTGCGCTGCCGTTGGGATGGCCGGTCGGAAAACACGGAGATTCTCAATAGCGCGCTGGACGGTGAAACGGTTCGAGAGATAGCGCGGGACCCGGTAAATCCAAACAAGCTCTATGCCGCCACGCTCACCGAGATTCACGTCAGCGAAGACGGCGGCGCGAGCTGGCAGTGGCTGCCGTCGGGTGGCATCGATCATCGCGACATCTGGTCGATGGCGGTTCATCCCACCCGGCCAGACGAGCTTTACGTCGGGACGCTGCCCGCCGCCCTTTACGTCAGTGAAAACGGCGGCCGGTCGTTTCGCGAGCTGTCGGCGTTCCGCGATCTGCCCGACTATGGTAACTGGACGTTTCCTCCTGCGCCGCATGTCGCCCATATTCGCTGCATCACGCTCGACGCGCGGGTGCCGGACGAAATCATCGTCGGCGTCGAAGAGGGCGGTGTGGCGCGCAGCCGCAACCGCGGCGCTACGTGGGAAGACATCTGCGGAGCTTCGAGCGCTGAGGCGTTTCCAAAGGTCAATGACCCGGCAGGTATTTTACCATATGAGATGGGCAAACATGAAAATGGCCGCGTCTATCGCGACGTCCACTGGGTAACGCGTCATCCGACGAAATTAGACACGCTTTTCGCAAGCACCGGTATCGGCACCTATCGCACCGATGACGGCGGCAAACATTGGGAAAAGTGCGAGTACGGCATGGGACGCGCCTACGCTATTCCCATGGCGAATCATGTGTCGGCCCCCGACCGGATTTTTCTCGGCGCCGCGGAAAACGGCCCGACATCGTGGAAGGGCTACCGCACCGTGCGCGCCGGGCCGTACAACACGATCAAGTTCAGCCGCGATACTTCGGCCGAGAGCGGGGGAGCAAAAACGCAAATCCTGCGCAGCGATGACGCCGGCAAGTCCTGGGACTTCTTAAAAAACGGCTTGCCCGCGGCCTACGAGCACATGACCTGTGGTTTTGCGCCACATCCAGAAGATGGTAATACGCTTTGCGTCGCCTACACCGATGGTTCGATTTACGCGAGCAACGACGCGGGTGAAAGTTGGCGGAAACTAGTCCTGTCGGCGCCGAAGCTTTACGGTGTGCGCTTGATGGCCGCCGCATAATGGGCGTGCGTTCAAGCCGTTCAAAACGTTCAAGTAGTTCAAGCCGTTGAAACCTCCGGAAACGATTTGAACGTCTTGAACTACTTGAACGTTTTGAACTGTACGAAACGTTTCTATAATGGCTGAATTACTTTCCCAGTTGGTGAATTTAATCGATAAGGGCACCGTCGAACAGCGCTGTGCCGCGCTGTTGGTTCTGGGCGCCTTGAAGCTCCGGAGCGCCCCGGCGGCCAAGAGCGCGGCCGCCGCCCTGGATCATGCCAACCCGGTGGTCAAAGACTTTGCGTTTCGTTACTTCGAGGAGACCGAGCTCAAGGATTCCGTAACGACGTTCCTGAAGTTTCTCGACGACGGCGACAAAGAAATTCAGGAACGCACGGTTCGTTTGCTGACAAAGTCCGGCGCGGCGGCGGTGCAGCTATTGATCAAAGCCGCGCCTGGGGCCTCCCGGGTCTGGCAACTCAACGCCGCGCGGGTGCTCTGCGCCGCGCGTAACAAGGCGGCGCTCAACGGCCTGTTGCAAATGCTTTCAACCGGCAACGATGAATTCAATAAATCCGTCTGCGATCTGTTGACGCCGGTGGTGCGCGAGATGGATGCCAAAGAGCAGGAACAATTTTACGGCGAAGTGTTGGATTTCGCGGCCGAGCTCGATATCAAGCAGCAACGGCCGGCTATGGTGTCGGCCATGCGGCTCTTGGGCCAGCTCGGGCGCGCGCCGGCGCGCCGCTGGCTGTTTAAGTTTGTCGGACCGGAACAGCCCCCCGTTATTCGCTCCCATGCCCTGGTGGCGCTGCTGCGCTGTCTGCGCGATCAGGAAATCCGCAAAGACGAATACGCCAAGCTTTTCCCGCTCCTGGAAGAAGCTGAATTTTCCGAAGTCACGCGCTTGGCGCTGGAGCTGCTCGACGCCCATGAGCTGCCCGATGACGCCCGCGCGCTGCTGTCAAAGCTGATGCACAGCACGCATACGGACGTGCAAAAGTTTGCCCTGCGCAAGATGGGCGAGGTCGGTACGCCGGC
>DASWHT010000206.1:0-5963 GCA_036398075.1 Binatia bacterium
ATTGGACGGTGCCCGTCCCTTCACCGTATCCTTTCTTATACACCCCGTATCCGATTGTTAACAGAAACCCAAGGTTGGAATCGACTAACAGCCTCCCTGTGCGCAGATTCAATAGCGATTTTGCTGCAAATCGCTGCGCTACATGGCCCGCACTACAAGCATCGTGGTGGCGTAAAGGTTGCTATGCATAAATACCTTACGATAAGTCTGGGCCTAGATTCTGATTCGACATGGGTCTGGCTGGATAAGAGATTCTGCTGAAAAACCCTAAGAATGCTTCGACTGGGCTCAGCATGAACGGTGGATTTTTTTCAGCAGAATCATAGGATGAACATGGCACCGAACAAGGAATATTCACGCTTGTCAGGACGCAAAAAAGGCCGCGGCGCCACGATCGGCTCAGCCGCGCCAAACCAGCGCGTTATATTCTCGGCTGCGCTGGGGTTATTAATCGCGGGATGCGTTGCCCTTTTTCCCGTCTCGTTGTGTCACTCCGTGGAACCGGACCTCAAACCCGGTGACACCATCGGCCCGGATAACTGGGCGCGTGTGAAGGGAATGGTGGGCGAGAACCTGCTCAACCGGATCAAGGGAGGCTATAGTTTTCAAATCAAAAACAATCGCACCATCGGCCCGCCGCGCGAATATGTCGCGGCTACCGCTAAATACGCCGGCCAAGTCAAGTTAGGACCCAAGGGTGAACTGCTCAACTATACCGCCGGCCAACCATTTCCCGACGTCGATTCGAGTGATCCGCAAGCGGGACTGAAGATGGCCTGGAACTTTTATTGGCGCTGGATCGGCGATGATTATAAGACCGGCGGCGGCACCGGACAAGGGAAGATCATCCGCTACGCCATTGAGAAGGACGGCTCGGAGCGGCGCGCCGACGTGCTGCACCATACGATTAAGACCCGAGGGCGGGTCAGTCTCGGCCCGGAGGCAGTGCTTCCAGGCTATGAACATATTGACTGGATGCAGCTTCGCGCCGATGAGTATCCGCGCGACACTTCAGGCACTACGACTCTTGAAATCCGCTACGCCAGCCCCGAGCGGGAAGACGACTTGTATATTTATGTTCCAAGCATCCGCCGCGTCCGGCGCGCGCCGCCGATCCAGAGATGCGCGACCCTAGCGCCCAGCGAGTTTAATTTCGATGATATCAACAGCTTTGGCGGCAAGATCACCGACTTCAACTATCGGTTGCTGGGAAGATTCAAGATGCTTGGGAATTTTTTTCAGGATCAGAATCCCTTCGTCCGTAAGACCGGCGACTATCTTCCGACGAAGGAGAGCTGGTCGGTAGTCGATACCTACGCCCTGGAGATTACGCCCAAGGATCGGAGCTACTGCTATCCCAAAAAAGTTATTTACTTCGACCCCGTCAATTACGAAGCCCTCTGGACCATGATTTGGGACGGTAGCGGCAACTATTGGAAAGAGCAGTTCGCGTTGCGCAGCCGAGTGAAAACCCCCGACGGCCAGGAGGTGCTGTCGGTGGGCACGGTTGGAATCGTAAATTTGAAAAACGGCCGGAGCACGCTCGTTGACGCAGTGCGGGTTTATAATCAGGGTTATCAACCGAGCTTGTTTACGCTCGCGACGCTCCAGACGGTGATGCGCGGCGGGACCATCCGATGAAGCATGCCTTGCGCGTGGTGCTCTTACTGATCGCGGCGTCATCCGGACTGGGAATCGGTGCGAACCAAACCACCCGGGTAAACCGGGTTGCGGTGGTCCTGCATGGACCTGCGGCCGGCAACCTGCCGCAAATCAACGGGCTGCGCGCCGGTCTTGAGGAACTGCGTTACATCGAGGGCGATAATCTGGTGCTCAAATTTATTCACGATGAAAATCGACCGCTGTTGCGCGATCGGCTCAGAGCGGAGTTGCGGCGCGGCGATATCAATTTAATTATCGCCCTTGGAACGGTGGAAGCGGTTGTGGCTAGGGAAGTTGCCGGCAGCGCTCCGATAGTTTTCCTGCCCGCCACGGATCCCGTTCAGTCGGGATTTGTGAGCTCATTGGCTACGCCCCGGACCAATCTTACCGGATTGACCTATTTCATCGATAGCGAGAGCGTCGGCAAACAGTTGGAGGTTTTTAGACAAATAGTTCCCTCGTTGCGCCAAGTGGTTGCCCTGATCGATGGACGCCCGGACGCTGGGATGAACAACCAGTTGCGGACAAGACTCAACGTTACCGCCGCCCGGCTGGGAGTCGAGCTATCGGAAATGGCCGTCACGTCGGCAGCCGGGGTGAGCGGGGACACGCTCTCACTTTCCAAAAGAACTCCGGGCGCCGGCGTATTCGTGGTTTGCACGGGACTTTTTAGAGACCTCAGCAACCTGGCCGCGGCGGCGGTCAAAATGCGAGCGCCGCTGTTTGGCTGCAGCGCCTCGCAAGTCGCAGAGCAAAAAGTTCTGATGACATATGCCCCCGATTTATACGCGATAGGCTATCGCGGCGCTTGGTTTGTTGACCGGATTCTTAAGGGGGCAACCCCGCAGAGCCTCGCGGTGGAGACGCCGCGTAAGTTCGACCTGGTGATCAACCGGAAGGCCGCTCAGGAGATCGGTCTCAAGCTTCCTCCAGAGATGCTGATTCTCGCGGACCGAGTTTTCGATTAGCAAGGCTTTGCCACGACGGGGCCGGCAGGGAATCTATCCCATGCGTTTTAAGCTGCCTAGTTTTCGCTCTCGCATGCCGCGGCGGAGCCGCCTGGTCCGGAACTATTTTTTTATTTTCGCCGCGCTCATCGGCGGCGGCATGGTCACCAGTGGCCTTCTGGAAATCTATTTCCGCTACTATGAAAGCCAGCAGCAGATTGCCGAAACGCAAGGAGAGGCGGCGAAAGCCGCGGTATCGAAGATTGCCCAATATATTCTTGAGATCGAAGGTCAAATGAAGTCGGCGACCCTGAGCCAGGTTGTCGCTGTCAACGGGCTCTCGCCGGAGTACCGCTTTGAGTTGAGCAAACTTCTCTATGTCGCCCCCGCCATTACTGACGTGGCCGCAGTCGACCAGCAAGGAACCGCTCGGCTCCAGGTGGCCCGTTTTCGCGCGACGGAGCCCAGCGAGAACACCGACTATTCCAAGTCGCCGGCCTTTCTCCAATCGCAGCAAGGCGTTACTTTTTTTGGGCGGGTCTATTTTGTGCGCGACTCCGAACCCTATTTAACTATGGCCGTTCCCATAGAAAGATTTCCCGGCAGCGTCATTGGCGTGCTCGTGGCCGAAGTCAATCTCCGCTACATTTGGGAGATCGTCCGGGATATTCGTGTCGGCAAAGCGGGCTATGCTTATATCGTTGCCCGTTCCGGCGATATCATTGCTCACCCGGATATCGGTCTGGTGCTTAACCGGCGCAAAGCGGATCATCTGGAGCAGGTCAAGGCCGCCCTCAGGCCGGCACCGGTGATTCAAAAACCGGAAAGCATGGTGACGTTGAGTTTGAGCGGTGAAAAGGTCTTGAGTTCCTATGCGTTTCTGCCCGGGCTGGACTGGGCCGTTGTCGTCGAACAGCCGCTGGGAGAAGCCTATGAACAGCTCTACGCTTCACTGCTCAGAACTTCCACGCTTGTCTTGCTCGGTTTAGGCATGGCTTTGTTGGCGGCAGCCTACGTTGCTCGCCGGGTCGTTCGGCCGCTGCACACGCTGCAGCGCGGCGTCGAGCGCATTGGCAAGGGTGATCTTGATTTTCACTTGCAAATCGCCACCGGCGATGAAATTCAGACTTTGGCGGAGGAATTCAATAAGATGGCGGCGGCGCTGCGGGATGCCTACGCCAACTTGGAGGACAAAGTGCGCGAGAGAACGCAGGAGCTGATGGTTGCCAATGAACGGCTAAAAGAGCTCGACAAGATGAAATCCCTGTTTCTTTCCAACGTCTCCCATGAACTAAAGACCCCGCTTACGGCGATCGGGGGCCTCGTCGATAACATGATCGACGGCCTAACCGGTCCGCTCAATGGGAAGCAAACCCGGTATATGACAGGAATCAAAGATAGCACGGAGCGTTTAGCGCGGCTCATCGGAGATCTGCTGGATCTCTCGGTGATCGAGACCGGGAAGAGCGAATTGAAGCCCGCAAGGTTCTCTCTCAGTAGTTTGATTCACGAAGTGGCGGAAACCCTGAAGCCATTGGCGGTGGAAAAAGGTATTTCAGTGGAAATTGCCCGTACCAATGGCGACACAACGGCCTGGGCGGATCGCGACAAAATCACGCAAGTCCTGACCAACTTGATCGTCAATGCCGTGAAATTTTCGCCGGCCGGAGGCAGTTTGAAGCTGAGCATGGCGCCGGCAAACGACCGCGGGTTGTTGGAGGTTTCGGTCTCGGATACGGGACCCGGAATTCCGCCGACCGAGGTGGAGCGGATCTTTCATGAATTCTATCAGATCAGCCAACCCGGCCGCGAGAAAACGATGGGCGTCGGACTTGGGTTGGCGATTTCAAAAAAGCTCGTCGAGATGCATGGCGGAAAGATTCGCGTGGAGAGCGTCCCGGGTGAAGGCAGCACGTTCATCTTTACCCTTCCGGCGTGGCCGCCGCGCACAAATTCATCCTTGCCGAGTTGAGGAACAGATCAATGAAGTTTTTTGGCGAAACCATTCTAGTTGCCGACGACGACCCGTACGTTCAAGAGGCGCTAAAGGACCGGCTCGAATCCCTCGGTTGTCGCGTCTTGCAAGCGGCGGACGGTCTGCAGGCTGTGGAGATCATCGAGCGTCAGACCCCGCACATGGCATTTCTGGACATTGAAATGCCGGGCATGAAGGGGCTGGATGTCCTACGGGAAATACGCAAGCGCGATCATAATTTGCCGGTCGTGATTATTACCGCCTATGGCACAATCGGTTTGGCCGTGGAAGCTATGAAGGAAGGCGCCTACGATTTCATTGCCAAGCCGTTTCAGGGAAGCCATATCGCACTGGTGGTGCAGAAGGCGTTGGAAAGGGAACGACTGACGCGGGAAATCGAAGTCTTGTCGGAGCAGATCGATAAGCGTTACCAACTCGTTATTGGCGCAAGTCTCGAGATGAATCGCGCCCTCGATTCGGCGCGGAAGGCGGCGATCAGCAGCTCCACCGTCTTGTTGCTTGGCGAAAGCGGCACCGGCAAGGAAGTCTTCGCCCACGCGATTCACAATTGGAGCGAGCGCAAAGACAAGCCATTCGTCGCCATCAACTGCGTCGGCCTTTCGCGCGAGCTTTTAGAGAGCGAGCTTTTCGGCCATGAAAAAGGCGCGTTTACCGGCGCCAGTGAACTGAAGAAAGGCAAGATCGAGCTCGCTCACGGCGGCACGGTTTTCCTCGACGAGGTCGGCGATATCTCCGCGGAATTGCAGACCAAGCTCCTGCGTTTTTTGCAGGAACGAGAGTTCGAGCGGGTCGGCGGCATCAAGCCGATCAGTGTCGATGTCAGGATCATCGCCGCCACCAATCGTGATCTGGAAAACGCTCTCCAAACGGGCCAGTTCCGCGCGGATCTGTTCTATCGGCTCAACGTGGTGCCGATTGCGCTGCCGCCGCTGCGCCAGCGCAGAGAGGATATACCGGTTCTCGCGGCCTATTTTCTGCAGCGTTTCGCAGTTGAAACGAAGAAACGCTTTACGGATATCAGCCCGGACGCGGTGGAATCGCTGCTGGCCTACGACTGGCCCGGCAACGTGCGCGAACTTGCCAACGTCATCGAGAGGGCCGTGGTGCTCGGCCCGGGACCGGAACTGACGCTCCTCGACCTGCCGGTTAACGTTGTTTCGGCGGCGCCGGGTCCGGCGGTGGAAAGCTCTAACTATCACGACGCCGTCGATGCCTACCGGCGCGCGCTGATCGCAAAAACCCTCGAACAAGCCCAGGGTAGCCGGGCCGCCGCGGCGAAAATGCTGGGCCTGCAGAGAACCTATCTTTCGCGTCTAATCAAATCTCTGGGGATTGAATGAAAGCGGTTTGCCAATCGC
>DASWHT010000207.1:0-3061 GCA_036398075.1 Binatia bacterium
ATCGGCGCGGTTTTTCTAGGCGCCTTTTTTGGCATTCCGATCGGGGCGATTTCGGGATTTGCCGGTCGCTGGATTGATGCGGCGTTGATGCGCCTGATGGACGCCATCATGGCATTCCCCGGCCGGCTTTTGGCTATCGCACTGGTCGCTTCCTTAGGAGGGGGGCTTTTCGCGCTTTACATCGCGCTCGGCGTCAACTCTATTCCTTCCTACGCGCGGATTGTCCGCGGCGCGGTGCTTTCACAAAAAGAGAAAGAGTATGTAGAGGCGGCCCGGATGACGGGAGAGTCCGACTTTAGCATCCTTTTTTTTCAGGTTATGCCGAATTGTTTGTCTCCTTTACTCGTTCGCTTGAGCCTTGATTTTGGCAATGCGATCTTGGCCGAGTCATCGCTTAGCTTTCTCGGCCTCGGCTTGCCGCCACCCACTGCCAGCTGGGGGTTGATGTTGAAGGAGGTGACTCCTTTTCTGCAGCTTCAACCGATGGCTGCTTTTTTCCCGGGCTTGACGATCTCGCTGATCATCCTTGGTTTTAACCTGCTGGGTGACGGACTGCGCGACGTTTTCGATCCGCGCCAGTATGACCGCTAAAAGGCAGAGTGCAACAAGGGTATCCACCACGAGGGAAAAGAACCAGAAGAGAACAATTTAGCCACAAAGAGCACAAAGGTCACAAATTATGGGACGGCTATAGCCGCCCCTTTCGGATGATTTAACCGCAAGGTACGTGGTTCGACACGCTCACCACCCTGAGCTAAGTCGAAGGGCAAAGATCGCAAAAATTTATCTTGCGCGCTGCGCGCCCTAGTTGTTCTTTGTGCCCTTTGTGGTTAACTTTCTTGAGTTCATTCTTCGTGCCTTCGTGGTGCAAGCGAAATTTCCAGAATCAACGAATTCGGAATCCAAAATCGGCAATCTAAAATCCAAAATGCCCCCCCCTCTCCTCGAGATCAGGAATCTCTCCGTCGATTTCAACCTCAAGCGCGGCGTGTTAGCCGCGGTCCGGGACCTGTCTTTTACGCTCTCGGAAGGGGAAACCTTTGGCATTGTTGGGGAAACCGGTTGCGGCAAAAGCGTGACTGCGCTTTCGATCCTGCGCCTCGTCCCCACGCCGCCCGCCAAGATCATTCAGGGCGAGTTGTTGTTCGAGGGTGAAGACCTGCTTAATAAAAGTCCGCGTGAAATGGAAAGGATCCGGGGGCGCAAAATATCCATGATTTTCCAGGAACCGATGACCTCGCTCAATCCGTCGCTGACCGTCGGCACGCAGATCGGCGAATGTTATCAGGTCCACATGGGACATTCGAAAAAGGTCGCCCGTGACTACACCGAAAATGTCCTCGCGCTGGTGCGCTTACCGGCGCCGAAAACTCTGGCGGATCGCTACCCCCATGAATTGAGCGGCGGCATGCGGCAAAGAGTGATGATTGCCATGGCGCTGGCCTGCCAGCCTAAGTTGCTTATCGCCGATGAACCGACGACGGCATTGGACGTGACGATTCAAGCGCAAATCATCGAGCTGCTTAAAGAGCTGCAAGAAAAATTCAAGATGGCGCTTATCTTCATCTCTCATAATCTCGGCGTGGTCGCGCGCCTGTGCGACCGGATCGGCGTCATGTATGCCGGCTCCATGGTCGAGCTCGCCGAGAAAAAAACTCTCTTTGCGCGCCCGCAACACCCCTACACCATCGCCTTGCTCGAAGCGATTCCACGACCCCAATCGCGCCGCGACTCCTTGAAGGCGATTCCGGGAACGGTTTGCAACCTGTTCGACCCTCCGCCGGGATGTAAGTTTCATCCGCGCTGCTCCAAAGCCCGGGAGATTTGTAAAACCGAGCCGCCGCGGCTGGAGGAAAAAATCGGCAAGGGTCTCGCCGCTTGTTACTTTCCCGGTGCTTAGTATTGGTGAAGAGATTTAACCACAAAGGGCACAAGAAGAGGGGACTCACCACGAAGGCACGAAGTTTTCGTAGGGGCGGGTTTCAAACCCGCCCTTACCAATTATCAGAACCCTTCGCGTCCTTCGTGTCTTCGTGGTGATACCGCATTATCCGCCGACTGGGGAGTTAGGCTCAGACCTCGTGGCAGGCGACGTGGTGCGACGGCTGTTTCTCTTCCAACGGCGGCTCGATGGTTTTGCACCTCTCGACGCGAATTGGACAGCGGGGCTCGAGTCTGCAACCCGGCGGCGGGTTGACCGGGAATGTGATTTCGCCGTGCAGCGTTGATTGGATGTTTTCCATAAACGATTCCACCGTAGGGTTCGCGGCCAAAAGCGCTTTGGTATAGGGATTCAATGGGTTTTGGAAGATTTTCTCGGCGGGAGCAATTTCCATAATTTTTCCGGCGTACATGACGCCGACGATATCGGCCAGGTAGCCCACGACGTTGAGGTCGTGGGATATGAAAATCAGGCTCAGTTTCAATTCACGTTGCAAGCGCTTCAAGAGATTCAGCACCTGCGCTTGAACCGAGACATCCAGCGAGGACACCGGTTCGTCGGCGATGATGAGTTCGGGATTGGCCGCCAGCGCTCGTGCGATTCCTATACGCTGGCGCTGCCCACCGCTGAATTCATGAGGATAGCGGAAGAGATGTTCGGCGCTGAGACCGACCAATTCCAACAACTCAACGACCCGATCGACTCTTTTTCGCCCCTTGGTTCCGTCGAAAATGGTTACCGGCCGGCCGACGATATCCACGACCCTCATGCGCGGGTTTAGCGACGCGTAGGGATCCTGAAAAATAATTTGAATCTGTTTGCGCAGTTCCCGGACACCCTTGTTGGGGAGGTGGAGAATCTCTCGTCCCTGGAAGTAAACCTCGCCGCCGGTGGCGGCGATGAGCCTGGTAATCAGGCGAGCCGTGGTCGATTTGCCGCAGCCGCTCTCTCCCACCAGACCAAAAGTTTTTCCCTCCGGAACGGAAAAGGAAATTCGATCAACGGCTTTGAGGATTTTTCGGCCGCCAAACAAACGGCTCACCACGCCGCCGCTGACGTCAAAATGTTTGGTCAGTTCTTTGACTTCGAGTAGGGACATCAAGCACCGGGAAAGTAACC
>DASWHT010000208.1:0-14014 GCA_036398075.1 Binatia bacterium
CGCCAAACTGCGAGCACTGTTCATCGGCTTTGATCTGATGGCTTCCGACCTACCCTTCCGCGTGGCTTTTCCAGTCCTGTTCCACAACGTCTTCGAGTGGTTTCAGCCGGGGCGTCGTGAGTTTCCCGCCGACGGCGTGCGCGCCGGCGCCCCGATCCCGATCTTTGTTCCGCCGGGTGACCGGGAGCTTGAGATCACCGCGCCGTCGGGACGGAAAGAGCGATTGGAAGTGATCAGAAATCCCGTGGTATTCGGCGATACCCTGGAAGTCGGAGTCTACACATACAAAAGCGCCAGCCGCGCAGGCCGCTTTGCGGTCAATCTCTTTGACGAAGAGGAATCCGATATTGGCGCGCGGGTGGGCGCTACGGCAGCGGCTGCGCCGCCGGCGGGACGAGAGGGCGGCGTTACGGAAGCGGGTTTCTCTCTTTGGCCTTTCCTGCTCGCCGCCGTGCTCCTGTTGTTGGCCGTGGAATTGATCTTGGCATGCCGGATGAGGCTTTCGCTCTCGCCGCTGATGCTCCGCGCCGGCGCGGTTGCCGCCCTCGCTCTGGCCTGCGTGAATCCGAAAATTTTCCAGGCCGCGGAAGCCCTCGACGTCATATTGGGCGTTGATTTATCCCGCAGCGTGGGACAGGAAGGAAGGGAAAAAGCCCGCGAGCTTTTGGATATAGCGGCCGGTTTAAAGGATGCCGACACGCGCACCGGACTGCTTACGTTCGGGCGCGCGCCGGAGTGGGAGTTCCCGCCGCGCCGCGACTTTCCCGCGGCGGATTTTGCCGCGCGCCTGGACCGCGAAGCAACCGATGTCCAGGCGGCCCTCGAAGCGGGCCTGACCCAGATCGGCGAAGGGCGCCAGGGAAAGTTGCTTTTGCTGTCCGACGGCAATGAAAATCGCGGCAACAGCTCCCGCATCATACCGCTCTTGCGCTCGCAGGGGACGCAGGTTTGGACTCTGCCCGTGAGCCTGGCCCGCGGGCGCAACGAAGTTTTTCTCAGCGATCTGGTTCTGCCCCGCCAGGTAGACAGCGCCGAGGCTTTCGAAGTGTCCGGTAAAATCGAAAGCCTGCATGATGCGCCCGCCCGCGTCAAACTATTGCGCGACGGAGTTCTGGCCGGCGAGCGCGAGTTGCAACTTAAAGCCGGAGTCAACGAGATCGGTTTCCGCGATAGTCTAGGCGAGCGCGGCAGCCATAGCTACGAGCTGCTCGTCGAGGCGAAAGACGATACCCTCGCGGAGAATAATCTGTTGCAGGGCGTGGTCGAAGTGAAGGGGCCGCCGAGAGTTCTGTTGCTCTCGTCTCAACCGGACAGCCAGCGTTTTCTCGCCCGCGTACTGCGCGTGCAGGGTTTCACCGTGACGGAATCCGCGCCGGAGGCGAGCGCGCTGGCGCTTTCCGATCTGTCATCCTACGATCTTGTGATTCTCGACAACGTGCCCGCCTTTCACCTGAGCCACGCAAAAATGGAAAACATCGAGACCTACGTCCGGGACTTGGGCGGCGGTCTACTGGTCGTCGGCGGCTCTCAAAGTTACGGCGCCGGAGGTTATTTTCGGACGCCGTTGGAACGCATCTTGCCGGTGGAGATGCGCCCGCCGGCGCGCCTCGATTTGCCCCACGTGGCGTTGCTTTTCGTGCTCGACAAGTCGGGCAGCATGGGCGCCGGTCCGGAGGGAGGCACGAAGCTGGACTTGGCGAAAGCCGCGGCCATCGCGGCGGCGGATATCATGAATCCCACCGACCAGATCGGCATCCTTGCCTTCGACGCGGCGTGGGACTGGACGCTGCCCTTTCGCCCTGTCGGCAAAGGCGAGTGGATTAACGACAAGCTCGCGGCACTGCAATCCGACGGCGGTACGGATATGTACAAGGCAATGGTTGAAGCGCGGCGGGCCATCATCGGCAAGGAGGCGGCGATCAAACATGTCATCGTGCTATCCGACGGTCTCACCGACAAAGCGGATTTTCAATCATTGGTCCAAGAGTTGGCGCGCGCCGGCGTCACCCTGTCGACGGTTTCGGTGGGCAACGACGCCGACGTAAAATTGATGGCCGAGATCGCGCGCGAGGGCAAAGGCCGCGGCTATGTCGCCCTCGATCCGCAAACGATCCCGCAGATTTTCACCACCGAGACGCTGTTGATCTCGCGTGATCTATTGATCGAAAAAACCTTTGCGCCGCGCGTCGCGGCGCCGGCGGGACCGCTTCGGGGAATCGCTCAAGGGTCGTTGCCGCGCCTGCGCGGCTATGTCCTCACCTATCCCAAACAACGCTCCGAACTGCTCATGAAAGCGGGCGAAGATCCATTGCTGGTTTCTTGGCGGCACGGACTAGGGCGGGTCATGGCTTTTACTTCGGACTTGAGCGGGCGCTGGGGCAAGGAATGGGTGGCGTGGCAGGGGCTGCCCCAATGGGCCGGCCAACTGGCGCGCGATACCATGCGGAAAATCGTTGAAACGCGCATGCGCGCGGAGTTTCATGCTGACGGCGACGCGGTAAGAGTCGTCGCGGATTTTATCTCCAAAGACGGCCAATTCATGAATCATCTAAAGCTTTACGGCAACGTCACGGCGCCGAACCGAAGCACGCAACAAAACACCTTGCTGCAAAGCGCGCCGGGTCGCTACGAAGGAAAATTCACACCAGCCGAGCGAGGGATTCATTTTGTGACGCTTTTTGCCGAAGGCAACGCGGGAGAAGCGCCGTCATCCGTGGTGACCATCCCATACGTCGCGCCCTATCCGAAAGAATACCGCGAGTTGCGGCCCAATCTCGCGTTGCTCAGCCGTCTCGCCGAGGAGACCGGCGGCGAGGTGCTCGATCCGGAAAATTTTTCGGCGGGGCTCAGACGGCTCTACACGCCGTCGCCGGGAAAAGCCTCCCGCGGCCACGAAACCTGGTGGCCGCTGGCTGGCGCCGGGCTGATTTTGTTTCTTGCTGATCTAGTGATGAGAAGCTGGCCGCGGCGAGCGCGAATGACTCTTGCTCAGCATTGAATCCAGGCAAAAATACGTCGTCCCGCACGGCGATCGTTTTAATCCTTGTTCATAACGGAGGTATCCAGCTTGAAGATCATGTTCAGAGTCGCGATCGTGGCTTGACTTTTCTCGTTGCTTATCCCGGCGCAAACTTCCCGCGCGCAAAAACTTCAGCAGTTGCGCGTCGCGCTCTCGACGCCGACGCCGCATATGGCTCCGCTGTGGGTGGCGAAGGACAGGAAGTTTTTCGAAAAGCACGGTCTCGATGTTGAGCTTATTTTGGTCAACAGCGGTTCCCTGGTCGCGCAAATGTTCGCCGCCGGAGAGCTGCAAATCACCGCCAACGCGCCGGCTTCGCTGGTGAACTTAGTGCCGCCGGCGAAAAAATTTCGCGCGCAATCTCAGGCTGCCCAAAGTCGAAGCGGCGGAAGATTTCTATCTAGAAGCGCTCGAAGACCTCGACCGCAAACCTTATCCCTCACTCGACGGCATGCGCATCGTCATCAAATACGTCGCCGAACAAAACCCCAAAGCCGCCGGGATCAAGGTCGAGGAAATTGTTGACACGAGCTGGGTAAGAAAACTCGACGCCGAAGGTTTTTTTGAGAAGGTGTATGGGGGAAAGTGATCAGCGCCCCGGCGGAGGTTGGCGGCGCCGGTTTAAATAATTTCATTGCAAAATTGGCTTTTCGGTGTTAAATATTCCTCATAGAAAGCGGTCGAACGATTCTTGCCAAAAAATTTCACGCGACTGACGGATACGGCGGTTGAGCCACGCCCGGATGCCTGATTCCAGCTTCTCCATTATCAACTACGTTTGGTTTGTCTTCAAAGCTGCTTGCGGTTTGGCTCCTCCCCTGGCCGGCGCCTCTTGGTATTGGCGATTTCATGGGATCCACGGCAGGAAAAAACGGCGACGAACCTGTCAGGAAAACACACCAACGATAATCTAAGTTTAACGACGACTCGGTGCGCGCATTACTGGGACATACAAGTTGAAGCTCTCCGCCGTAATTGGTAGGAGTAGCGACGTGAGGAACCTCTCCTGATACTACGATTATGCTTGCAGGGCTCGATTGCCCAACTCTCGGATTACGACCCATTTCATTTCTCCGGCGGTCTTGATGGCGGCGTGAAAGTTTCGGGCGGTGACAATTTTGCCGCACCCGACAACGAAATTCGGCACCTGCCAGCTAGTGGTGTGCCATATTTTCGTCATGACGCCAGTAGTTATCAGGAACGAATTCAAAGAGTTATGCGAATTGACCACGGTTGGCGGCAAGGTAAGAATCTGCCGCCTGTTTTTTGGGCAATGGCAGTTATTTGTCAGCGGCAATCAGATTTGTAACAAGCCCGTTGTCGATGCTAAAACGAACAGCCTTTTGGACGCTCCGCCAAAGCAAGAAACTCTTTTATTTTCACGATCTTGCACAATTGAAGATCCATGTCGTGCACGACTCATGGGGGCCACCAGAGAGAATAACTTGGTCTTTCATTTGCATAAAAATATCAACATTGAGCGTCTAAGGAAATGAAAGGCTGTGTGACTCAGGAGATAGCGTTCAATGCCGATAGTTAAATATAGAAGGCGACATCGTAACGCCAATAAACCGGCGCCGATGACGTTCGACAAGGAGGTCAATATGAAATCGGGTGATTCGTTGAAGACGACTAAACCCATCCGGTCGCAGAAGACCGGTGTTATGCTGCCGCGCGAAGGCACCTTCGTGCGCGCCGTGGAAAACATGGGCCGTCAGTTGATCCTGGTAAATTTTGGAACGGCGGGCGAAGAGTATCTCTTCCCTGATGAAATTCTAGCCGACCCGGCGTTGTCCTAAGGGCGGTACTTAGGTACCTTCTCCACCCTACCTCGTTTCCCGGTCCCCGTCCGAGCGCAACCGGCTTAATTACAACCGCCGGTTGCCGCTAAGTTTTCTTATTTTCGATTTGGCTTAGGCGTCCCTTATTTGATAAGACAGAATATAGTCTTAGAGAGGATGGGTGCGCCATGAGCGAGAGAACGATCAAAGGCTTTCACGCCCATATCTACTACGATCCGAAAAACACCCGCGACGCCGCAGCGCGGGTGCGCGCCGGGCTAGCCAATTTCAACGTGCAGCTCGGCAGTTGGCATGACGAACCGGTAGGCCCGCATCTCGATGCCATGTACCAGGCGGTTTTTGCGCTCGAGGAGTTCGGCAAGGTCGTGCCATGGCTGATGCTCAACCGAGAAGGGCTGTCCGTGCTCGTGCATCCTTCCACAGGTGACGGCTACGGCGATCATCTGGTGCGCTCGTTATGGTTGGGCGAGAGGCTGAAGTTGAACGAGAGCGCGCTCGGGCGCGGCGCCTAAGGCGGAACATGCGAAAAATTCATTGCGCCAAGGATCCACTGATGATCGCCCATCTGCGCAACGTCTTGAGGTTACACGAGATTGACTGCGTGACCCGCAAGCTCGACCTGGCTGCAGGGGCGGGAGAGTTGCCGCCCGTCGAATGCTGGCCGGAGCTTTGGATTTTCGACGATAAGCGGTTGGCCGAAGCTAAAGCGATTCTGAAAAAAACCCTGTCTCCGTTGGAACCGGTGAAAAAGCCGTGGATATGTTCCGGCTGCGGCGAAGAGATCGAAGGGCAGTTTTCCGAATGTTGGCAATGCGGTCGGGAGCGCGCCGATCGGTTTACGCGCGTGAGCCAAGCAGCGCCGGTTGCCGGCGCTGGCCGCCAAAGATGAATAGTCCAGCCTGGCGATCGAACACTAAGAAACCACAAACGCGGGCAACGGACCTACTGGTTCAAGGTTCAACGTATTCCGATCTTTTATGGACCGCATAAGTACAATCCGTAACTTTGAACCTTGAACCGCACATGCAGTGTGCTCCCCCATCACTTGCCCCTAGTTGTCAGATGACTACCAACTTTTGAACCCCTTAGTAATTTCACAGAAGGAGTGCTCCATGGAATACCGCCAACTGGGCAATTCCGGTGTCCGAGTGTCCGTCATCGGCCTCGGCGCGAATCGCTTCGGCTCGCCGGAGGCGCCGCAGGCAGAAGTTAACGAGATCATCGACGCGGCCCTCGATGCCGGCGTTAATTTCGTCGACACCGCCAATGTTTACAATAATGGCCGGTCGGAAGAAACTTTGGGCAACGCGTTCAAAGGCAAGATGGACAAAGTGGTCATGGCGACCAAATTTTCCTTCCCGCGAAAGACCAGCGCCAACTCGTGGGGCGCGTCACGCTATCACATGATGCAAGCGGTGGAGCAGAGCTTAAGCCGGCTGCAAACCGATCACATCGATTTATATTATTGCCACCGCTGGGACGATACGACTCCGATTGAGGAAACGCTGCGCGGGCTGGACGATCTAATTCGCATGGGCAAGATCCGTTACGTCGGCGCCTCCCGCTATGCTTCATGGCAGCTCGCGCACGCGAATGCGCTTGCAGAGCTGAAGGGCTGGACGCCGTTCTTGGTGCTCCAATCCGAATACAACATGCTGAAGCGTGGCGTCGAGCGCGAGGTGTTGCCCTATTGCCGCGCGCACAGGGTCGGCTTCGTGCCGTACTATCCTTTAGCCGGCGGATTCCTCACCGGCAAATATGAGGCGGGAAAACCGCCGCCGGCTGGATCGCGGGGTGAATCGGTGCGCGTCGTCCAGGAACTAATGGTTGATGCCAACTACCAGAAAATCGTCGAACTGTCCGCTTGGGCGAAGGATCATGGCCGTGGCGTGAACGAGCTGGCCCAGGCGTGGCTGCTGGCGCAGCCCCAGGTATGCTCGGTGATCACCGGCGCCAAGTCGCGTGATCAATTGGCGAACAACGTTAAGGCCGCCGATTGGAACCTGACGAGCGATCAACTTAAAGAGATTGAGCTGATACTGAAATACCGGCGAAATGACGACGAGAACGGAAATTGACCGCGAACAACACCCGGAAGACCGCGCTCCGTCGGTTCAAATCGTTCAAGCAGTTCCAAACGTTCAAGCCGTTAAAGAGCCCAATTGATTCTTCGTACTATTTGAACGACTTGAACGGTTTGAACTATTTGAACTTTTCTCGTGTCTTAGAAACGAGCAACGGTCAATCGCTAAATGGCAGTGTCAGCTGCGCCGGGGGCTTTTTTTCCTGCCGTGACGGTCGCGCCAAGGTGGCGATCTCGGACTCCAGCCAGCGAATATAGGGCCGAAGGACGCTGCGCTTGTCGATGGCGGCGACGCACAACCGCCGCACGGCTGCGGCATAGTTGGGCCAAAGCTCCCGCATTAACGGCGGTAATTTGATATATGTGGGCGGGTCGTCGCAAAACAGCTCATGGCGTGCCAGGGTCCAGATGTCGCATTGCGTCTCGCCGGAGGGAATGCGTTCGTAGGCTGACCCCGGCTGGTTGCCTAGCGACAAACCTTGAACGAGGTGGGTGAGCTCGTGGCCGATGGTTTGATAGGTGAGGTTACGAACTTGCAAACGAATCACCAACTGCGGCGCGCTGTCACGTTTGCGGCTCATGACCGCGCTGCCAAGATGAACCCGGCTGAATCCCACCGTGATGGTTTTGCCTTGTAACTCGGGGAAATAGCCAAGCGAACGCCCAATCATTGCTTCGGCCCGGTGGGTGAGCCGCTTTTGCATTAGCGGCGTGAAACGGACCTGCGCGCCGCCCAGAAGGGCTGGGATGTTGAGCCGGCGTAAACTTGAACCAGGACGCGACCGTGACATAATAACCCGGGTCTCAGATTGTAAGTTATGACAAACCAAAATGGAAACATTAAAAGCGCGGACGAAATTCCTTTTCGCTCGGGTTATATCTCCATCATTGGACGGCCCAACGTCGGCAAGTCGACTTTGCTAAATAGCTTGCTGGGCGAGAAGGTGGCCATCGTCTCGCCCAGACCACAAACGACGCGCAATCGGATTACCGGCATCAAGACCACGGCACATGCGCAGGTCGTCTTCCTCGATACGCCGGGCATCCATCACGCCCAATCGTTGATGAATCGCCGCATGGTCGAGGTCGCCTTGCAAACCCTCCATGAAGTGGACGGCGTGCTCTGGCTCCTCGATGCTCGCGAGCGCATCGGAGCGCAGAATGAACGCATCGCGGAGCTGCTTCGCGGCGTGAGGACACCGGTCTTTGTTCTGCTCAACAAAATTGACCTGGTGGCCAAAGGGAAGCTGCTGCCGCTGATGCAGCGTTGCGCCGAACTCTTGCCGGAGAAAGAAATCCTGCCGGTGAGCGGCCTTAAGGGCGACAACCTGCCGCTGCTGCTGGAGCTGATCGAAAAAAACCTGCCCGAAGGGCCGCGCTATTTTCCAGGCGACGAGGTGACCGACCAGAGCGAGCGTTTTCTCGCGGCTGAGATTGTCCGGGAAAAGGTGTTTCTCCTGACGCGCGAGGAAATCCCCTATGGGGTCGCCGTGACCATCGATGAATTTACCGAAAAAGCAGAGAAGAATCTGATCGTCATCCAGGCGACCATTCATACGGAGCGCGCTTCTCATAAACCGATTCTCATCGGCAAACAGGGCTCCATGCTCAAGGAAATCGGCGTGCAAACGCGCGTGGAATTGGAAGCTTTGCTGGGATGTAAAATTTTTCTGGAGCTTTTTATCCGCGTCGACAAAGGCTGGACTCAGCGGCCCCACATGTTGACGGAGATGGGGCTGTGATATGAACCGTCCGGCGCCGAAAACCGTCCCCAACGCGCGTGGATTGCCGGTTGTGGCCATCGTCGGGCGACCCAACGTGGGCAAATCGACGTTGTTCAACCGCCTCGTCGGCGCGCGCAGGGCGATTGTCGACGACTGGCCGGGGGTGACCCGCGATCGCAACTATGCCCAGGCAGAGTGGGCGGGAAAAAAATTTCTCGTCGTCGATACCGGCGGCATTGAATCAGCGGCCGGCGGCAAACTCGAAGAAAGCGTTCAGGCACAAAGCCAACTGGCGCTGGTTGAAGCCGATGCCGTCATTTTTCTCCTGGATGGTAAAGCGGGCTTGAATCCGTTGGACCGCGAGGTGGTGAATTCACTGCGCAAGGCGAATAAGCCGCTGTTCTTCGCCGTTAACAAACTTGACTCGGAGCGGCGCGCCGAGAACCTTTTTGAGTTTTACGCCCTCGGATTGGACTCGCTCTATTCGATCTCGGCCGAACATGGCCTCGGTATCCCGGAACTCCTGGAGGACGTGGCGCGGCATTTTTCTCAAGTCGAGCAAGTGTCGCAAATCGTCGACAACGGGCAAGAACAGCCTGAAGACGTAGAGGACAAACCTGACGAACCATTGCGCGTCGCCGTGGTGGGCCGCCCCAACGTCGGCAAGTCGACGCTGATCAACCGCCTGCTCGGCTTTGAGCGCTCGGTGGTGGATGCCACCCCGGGCACGACGCGGGACGCCGTTGACACGCCGTTTAATTTGCAGGGCGAGCCTTGCATCCTGGTGGACACCGCCGGCATCAGGCGCAAGGCGCGCATCGATGACCGTGTCGAACGCTTCAGCGTCAACCGCTCGCTGCGCACCGTGGACAGCGGCGATCTTATCATCCATGTAATAGACGGCGTCGAAGGGGTTACGGACCAGGACGCGCAGATTCTCAGTTACGCCTGCCAGCGCAGTAAGGCGGTGCTGCTGGCGGTTAATAAGTGGGACATGGTGTCAAAGGAAGACGCTGACGCCAAGGCGTATCGCGATGAGGTGTACTATCATCTGACTTTTTTGGATTACGCGCCGGTCTGTTTTATTTCCGCGACCACCGGCCATGGCGTGCGCAAAATGCAGGAGACCGCGGCGTTGGTGCTTCAGGCCTACCGGCGCAGAATCGCGACGTCGCAGTTCAATCAGGCCTTACAGCGGATCGTCAGGGCCCATACGGTGCCGCTCTGGCAAGGCCGCGCCGTGAAATTTTATTACGGCACTCAGACCGGTTCGCGGCCGCCGGCGTTTGCTTTATTCGTCAATATTCCGCGGGGCGTGCCGGACAGTTACCGGCGCTACCTGACGCATCAGCTGCGCGAGCAACTGGGTTTGAACCACGCGCCGATAAAACTGATTCTGCGCCCGCGCCGCGAGGAACGAAGGGAGAAACGGTGATGCCCTCATACTGGACGATCAAAGCCTCCAGTCGGGGCGTGGTGGTGCGCGGCGATGGCGCTATCGATGCTTTTACGGTCGGTGGCGCATGGAAAAAACGGCTGCTCGATTTGGGAAAAAGATTTGTAAAATCAGAAGCTTCGCCGCGAATAGGCGGTTATACTTGTAGCCTTTCTCACCGTCTGATCTAGCCTTGAGCGCGAATTTGTCCTATCATTGCCATCCTGCGGCTGCGCAGCCAGCATTCTGAATATTGGGTCCCGTAACTGACACGGCGTAACTAAATATGGATGGGGCGACTGTAAGGTTTTCGGAGGAATCGTTTTTGCCCGCGCCGGCTTACATAGATCATACCCCGTGGGTCGCGCTTAGCCGCGTGAAAGGGCTCGGTTGCGTGGGTTTCAAAAAACTTACCGCCCATTTTGCCGATCCTACGGCTGCGCTTTCAGCGCGGCCGGCCGAATTAATGAACGTTGCGGGGCTAGACAAGGATGTCATCGAGGGTTTGCTGGGTTTTTCCGAGTGGGCTGAGGCGGAGGCTGAAATACGCCGCGCGCGGGAGGCCGGTGTTCGGATCGTGCCATTTATCGATCCTCATTACCCGGCGCGCTTGCGCGCGATTGCCGACCCGCCGCCGTTGCTTTACATCAAGGGTGAGTTTAGCGCCGCGGACGACAAGGCGGTGGCTATCGTCGGCTCGCGCAGCGCCAGTGATTACGGCCGCAAAGTGGCGCGGAATATTTGCCGCGGACTTGCGTCTTTGGGTTTTACCGTGGTGAGCGGCATGGCGCGGGGCATCGACGGCACGGCCCATGAATCCGCGCTGGATGGCGGCGGGCGCACGATAGCGGTGTTGGGTAGCGGAGTGGACCGAATTTATCCCCCGGAGCATGAGGGGCTGTCCGAGCGCATCGCCCGGCAGGGCGCGGTGATTTCCGAATTGCCTCTGGGCGCGCGCCCGGTGGCGTTTAACTTCCCGGCGCGCAACCGACTCATCAGCGGTCTATCCCTGGGGGTGGTCGTGGTGGAAGCCACGGAAAAGAGTGGTTCCTTGATCACCGCCGCCCACGCCCTGGAACAGAACCGGGAAATATTTGCCGTGCCGGGCGAGGTGGGCTCGAGCCGGAGCCGCGGCGCGCACCGTTTGATCCGCCAGGGCGCCAAATTGGTTGAAAACGCCGACGATATCATCGAAGAAATCGCGCCCCAATTAGCGCGCCCGGAGGGCGCGCGCCGGCGGCAACGGGTTTTGCCGCAAAATTGCAGCGACGACACGCGCAAGATTTTCGGCCTGCTGCGGGAACGGATCTTGCAGATCGATGAAGTGATTGAGGCCAGCGGACTGAGTTCGGCGCAGGTTTCGCAAATTCTCTTGGAGTTGGAGCTGCAAGGCTTTCTGAGGCAATTGCCGGGAAAGCGTTACGCAGCCGAAGACTGAAAAGTAAACGTAGTTATCGATCGAAGGAAAAAATCGCGAGTTATGGCAGCCAAACATCTAGTGATTGTGGAGTCGCCCGCCAAGGCCAAGACCTTGGGAAAATATTTGGGGCGGGACTATCAAGTCAAAGCGTCGGTGGGACATGTGGTCGATCTGCCCAAGAGCAAGCTCGGCGTGGACGTCAAGAAAAACTTCACGCCGGACTTTCACGTCATCCAAACGAAGAAAAAAATCATCGATGAGCTGAAGAAGGCAGCCAAGGGTAAGGAAAATATCTATCTTGCCTCCGACCCCGACCGCGAAGGCGAAGCCATCGCCTGGCATATAGCCGATCAGATCACGACGAACCACCGGCGCGTCCATCGCGTGCTGATCAACGAGATCACCAAAAAAGCGGTACAAGCAGCGATAGCCAATCCGCAGGAACTGGACCGAAACAAGTTCGACGCCCAGATCGCGCGCCGCGTCCTCGACCGGCTGGTGGGTTACAAGATCAGCCCCTTGCTGTGGAACAAGGTGCGCCGCGGACTGAGCGCGGGGCGCGTGCAGTCGGTGACGGTGCGTCTGGTTTGCGAGCGCGAACGAGATATCCGCGCCTTTGAGGCGCAGGAGTACTGGTCTTTGACCGCGCAACTGGAGGGGCGTTTGCCGCCGCCCTTTAAAGCGCGCCTGGTCCAGTGGCGCGGCCTGAAGGTCGACAACAAAAAGTTTCGCATCGAATCCGACCCGGCTGTTCAAGAGATCATCGAATCGCTGAACGGCGCCTCCTGGGAAATCGGAGAGGTGGAAAAAAAGGAACGGCGCCGTTACCCGACCCCGCCCTTCGTGACCAGCAAGCTGCAACAAGAGGCCGCGCGCAAGCTAGGGTTTCAACCCAAGCGCACCATGCAGGTCGCCCAGCACTTGTACGAAGGCGTGGAGCTGGGCGACGAAGGTTCCGCCGGCTTGATTACCTATATGCGCACCGATTCCACGCGCGTGTCAGCGGACGCGCTGGCCGCCGTGCGCCAGCATATTGAACGACAATACGGCAAGAACTATTTGCCCGACAAACCGAATATCTACCGTTCGAAAAAGGGCGCCCAGGACGCCCATGAGGCGATCCGGCCGACAGCGCTGGAATATACGCCGGAGCGGGTGCGCCGCTATCTCAGGCGCGATGCGTTTCAGCTCTATTCGCTTATCTGGGACCGCTTCGTCGCTAGCCAGATGCTGCCGGCGGTGTTCGACCAGACGGTCTTTGAGATTCCCGTGCGCGAAGCGCTGTTTCGCGCCACCGGGCAGCAGGTCAAATTCGACGGCTTCATGAAAGTTTACATCGAGGGGCGCGATGAGCGCGCCGCCCAAGCCAACGGCTCGGACGAGGAAAGTGAAGACGATAGCCAGGATATGGAAGGCGTGCTGCCGGATTTGCAAAAAGGCGATGCGCTCAAGCTGTTGGCGCTCGACCCGCGGCAACATTTCACCCAGCCGCCGCCGCGTTACACCCAGGCGTCGCTGATCAAGGAGCTGGACGAGAAAGGCATCGGCCGGCCTTCGACCTATGCCGCTATTATCTCGAACATTCTCGACCGCGAATATGTCGCGCAGGATGATCGGCGCGCGTTGGTGGCCACGGATCTGGGCTTTCTCGTGACCGATCTACTGGTGGAAAGTTTTCCTGACATTCTCAACGTCGAGTTCACGGCCGGCATGGAAGATGAGCTGGATAAGATCGAAGAGGGCAAAGAGCCCTGGACCAAGGCGATGAAACGTTTCTATACGCCTTTTGAGCGCGATCTCAAGAAGGCTGAGAAGGAGATGCGCGATGTCAAGCGGCAGGAGGTGCCGACGGACATCGCTTGTGAGAAGTGCGGCTCGATGATGGTGGTCAAATGGGGGCGCAACGGCGAGTTCCTGGCATGCAAGGCCTATCCCGACTGCAAGAGCACGAAAAATTTCAACCGTGATGACAAGGGCGAAATCAAAGTCACAGTGGAAGAGGCCGTCAACGAAAACTGCGACGAGTGCGGCCGGCCCATGCTGCTCCGCTGGGGTAAGTATGGCAAGTTTCTCGGCTGCAGCGGCTACCCCGAATGTAAGACCATTCGCCCGTTGCAAAAACCCGTGGACCTCGGAATCAAGTGTCCCGACTGCAAAGAAGGCGATATCAAGGAAAGAAAATCGCGCTGGGGCAAGCTCTTCTACGGCTGCGACCGCTACCCGGAGTGCAAGTTCGCCTCTTGGGATAAGCCAGTGCCGGGCCCCTGTCCCGACTGTCGCGATCCGATTCTAATCGACAAAATTACCAAGCGCGCCGGACACATCCGGCGTTGCCGCCACAAAGAGTGCGGCTACTCTGTTCAGGTCGTTGAAACGGTGCCGGACAACGCCCAACCGGCGGCGCCGACAAATTAAGGCGGTCGCCCGTTCAAAGTTCAAGGTTCAAAGTTCAATGTTTCGGATGAAAGCTCCGACCTTGAACGTTGAACTTTGAACGTTGAACCGTAGGCGCTCAAAGCCGCAGGTCGTCG
>DASWHT010000209.1:0-3003 GCA_036398075.1 Binatia bacterium
AGCCGCGCTTTAGAACATCATCTGAAATCCCGGGCGTTTTTGCGCCAGGAGAATTGGACCGGCTATGGCGAGGAATTGAAAAGATTGGAGCAGATACTCAAGGAGATGGAGAAGAGTGATTGATTCTATGTAAACCCCGCCTCTTGAGGCGGGAACAACCTTATGGGGTTTCCAAAGGGGGCGAGCATCCCCTTTGGTCAAGGGCGGGGTCAAAACCCCGCCCGCGAAGTGGCTTCGTTTATTCTATAGATCGTCCGACCAGCTCATTGAACTCTGCGAACTCCGCGCCGCCGCGGTGAAATGTCGATTCCAGTTTCTTTGGTCAACGCACTGTTTGACGCATGAAACAGAGTTAACACGCGACCAGCAACGCATCGACGGCGAACGCGCCCCGCCCTTTGGGCAAGACGACCACGGGGTTCAAATCCAGCTCGGCGATAACGTCGCCGTAGTCGAACGCGAGCCACGAGAGCCGCGCGGCCATATCGGCCAGCGCATCGATATCGACCGGCGGCGCGCCGCGCACGCCGGAGAAAATTTTAACGCCCTTGAGACTTTCCAGCGCGCGCCTGGCTTCGGCGCTGCTGATGGGTGGAATGCGAATTTGCACGTCGGCGAGGATTTCGACAAACACGCCGCCCAAACCCATAACCAACGTAGCGCCGAGCTGGTCGTCGCGCGCGATGCCGAGCAGGCATTCGACGCCTTTGATCTGTTTTTGTACCAAGACGCCTTCAACGTTGGCGTCCGGTTTTTGCGTGCGAACGTTGGTGAGCATTTCTTCGTAGGCTTTTTCAACCGCCATGCGACTGTCCAGTCCCAGGCGCAGCGCGCCGAATTCGGTCTTGTGCGGAATGTCTACAGACGTGACTTTCAGCACGCATGGGTAGCCGAGTTTTTCGGCCGCTTCTGCGGCTTCGCCGCCGGACTGCGCCAGCACCGATGGCGCCAACGGGACGCCGTAGTCTTGCAACAATTTGTCCGTCTCGCGGTAGGTTAAGACGCCGCTTCCCAACTGCCGCCGGATGGGCGCGGCCCCGGGGCGGGTGGCCGGCAAGAAGCGGCCGATGGCGCGGTCGCGCTCGTTCTTGCGCAAGCGGTTCATGGCGCGGAGCGATTTGCGGTAATCGCCGGTAAACGTGAGACCGAGGCTATTGAGTTTGTCATACCAAACCTCGGCGGGCGGCTCGGTGGCGCGGGTGAGAACAAAGACGCGCTTGTCGTTTTGCCGGCTCAGATCGGCAATCTTCGTATAGAGCTTGTCCGCCGAAGGCGTCACTGTTTCCGGCAGGTTCAAACGCACGCCGAGCATATCGAGATTGGGCTCTTGGAAAAATTTTTCCAGGCAGAGATCGAAGGCTTCAGGTTTCATGCGCTGGAGGTCTTCGATATCGAGAGGGTTTCCGAGCAGTGTCGGCTTTTCCAGGCTATCGACCATGACTTTTTGCGTTTCAGGGCTCAAGTCCGTCACACTGACGCCCTCTTGATCCGCGATGTCGGAGAGTAGCGTGCAATCGCCGCCGGAAATTGTAATCAGCCCGACGCCCCGTTCATGCCTGTTGGGCCGCAGCTTGGCGCCGGCGAAAAGCGCGGTGGTATCGATCAGGTCGTCGAGGTCGTTGACGATGATCGCGCCGTGTTGCTCGAAATAAGCGTCCCAGGTGGCGGCGGAGCCGGCGAGCTGGCCGGTGTGGGCGATGACGTTGCGTTTGGCGCGGTCGGTTCTACCGGCGCGAAGAATCAGCACGCTCTTGCCGTTGGCGATGGCGCGGTCCAACGCCGCGGTAAACCGCTGCGGCTCCTTGGGGGCGGCTTCAAAATAGCTCGCGATAACATCGATCTCCGGGCAGTCCGCCTGATAGGCGAGATAATCCGCCGAGTTCAAAATAATCTCGTTGCCGCCGCTGGCGCAGACATGGAAGCCGAGGCCGCGTCTGACGCCGAAGTTCATCAATAAATTCATCATGCCGCTGCTTTGAAAGATGCAGCCGATGTTGCCGGCGCGGATATTTTTCGGCAGCTCGCCGCCCCAGATGCCGAGCTTCGCGCGCATCGAAACAAAGCCCATGCAATTGGGTCCGAGTAATTTCAGATTCGCGCCTCTGGCGGCGGCCGTGAGATCGTTTTGCAATTGCCTTCCTGCGTCTCCGCCTTCGGCAAAACCGTCGGCGAAGATCACGCCGGCCTTGACGCCTTTCTTGCCGGCTTCCTCGACGATGGATACTACGGTCTTGGTATTGACGGCGATGACCGCCAAAGGAATGTCTCCGGGAACATCGACGATGCTTGGATAGGCTTTGAGCCCGAAAACCTCCGGGCGGCCGGGATTGATCGGCACGACTTTGGTGATATCGAAGCCGAAATTCTGGAGATTCTTAAAAACGTTGACGGCGTAGTGATTGCGCTCGCTGGCGCCGATAATCGCGATGCGATCGGCCTCAAAAAGCGGCGCTAATGGTTGATTGCTAGGCACGGGAAACCTCCGTAAGTTCTTTTCACCGGATGCGCTACGGCTCAAAATGGTTCCTTACCGTAGTTGATCGACGATGTCCACGCGCCGGAACGGCGGCCAATGGCCTGGCAAGTTCAAAGTTCAACGTTCAAGGTTCAAAGTCAGGGATAGCGGTTGTGCGGTTCAATTTGGGACGGGAATACGTTGAACATTGAACCTTGAACTTTGAACGGCCGCTAGATCGATAGGTCTTGAATTGCGCGCCAAGTTGCCCTTTAACAATCTATGTTACCTAGCTCATTGTGCTTGTATTCTCCATGCTCATTGCCTTTCTGAAATTCATAAGCCGCGTGCCGATGCGCTGGTACCACCGTGTTGGCGTTACTGTCGGCTGGTGCGGATATTGGTGCGCGCGCAGGGATGCTAAACGACTGAGGGAGAATCTCCGGGGCAGCGGGATATGCTCGAGCGAAATAGAATACCGGGCGCTGCTGAAGGAATCCATCAGCCAGGCGGGTAAGAGCGTCACGGAATGGTTTAAAGGATGGTAC
>DASWHT010000210.1:0-5728 GCA_036398075.1 Binatia bacterium
CCGGCTCCATTTGCTCAAGAGATTCCAATGATTCAACGGTTCGAACGATCCGGAAAACGTTTTGAACGATTTCAACGACTGGAACTATTGGAACTATTGGAACCTTCCATCTTTGGAAGTTGCCAAGCGGGCAAGGGCTGAGGTAAAGGAATAACTGCGGGCGTTTTTGTGATGACCAGCGATAACAAACTCGCGGCATGGCGCTTCGGACTGATTTTCGGATTTCTCTTGTTGATGGAATCCGCGGTGCGCTTGGGCTGGATCAGTTCGTTTTTCCTCGCCTCACCGCTGCAAGCTTTGACCGTGCTCTGGGCACAACTCGCGCGCGGCAATGCGCTTGTTTTGACCGCCATCACGCTTTATGAAATCGCCGCCGCGCTTTTTATCTCGACGGTCATTGGGCTGCTGGCCGGATTTCTCTTGTGGCGTTACCGGCTCATCGGCACGAGCTATGAGATGCCGCTGGCAGCGCTTTTTTCTTCCCCGGTGATCCTCGCCTATCCGATTTTCCTGGTTACCTTCGGGCGCACTAGCGCCGCGGTTATCGCGCTCTCGACGATATTCGGGCTGATCCCGATCATCATTAACACCAAAGGCGCCTTTCAAAGCGTCAATCCGATCCTGCTTGAAGTGGGCGCGAGTATGAATCTCACCAGTAAACAGAAGTTCCGGTATATTCTTTTGCCGGCTGTGGCGCCCATGGTCTTCAGCGGCTTTCGCCTTGCCCTTACCTATATATTGAAGTCGGTTCTCGGCCTCGAATACGTCGCTCAAGTGGGCGGAGTCGGCATGTGGCTTTCCGACGCGGCGTTTCGTTTCGAGGTGGAGGAGGTTTATGCCGGTTTGTTGGGAACCATTTCCCTGTCGGTGTTGTTTCTCTACCTGCTTAACCGCTGCGAGGCCTTGGTGCGGCGCTAACGATGAGCGCGACAGCTAGAAAGTACAATACGCGCGCCGCGGCGCTGCAGACCCCTGCCGCGGTGCAAGTATTGACCGTCATCCTGCTGGTCGCGATCTGGGAAGCTATCGGCAGAACCGGTCTTTTGTTTCCGGAACTGTTTCCGTCCCTGCCTGCCGTTCTTGAGTCGCTGGTGGTCTACGTTACCACGCCCGTGGCGCTCCCTCATTTGGATGCCAGCGGCAGGGCTGTCGGCGGCGCGCTTATCTTGGGGGCGTTAACCGGCATTCCCCTCGGCATCATCTGCGGCAGCCGGCGCAGCTGGCTAGAGGTCGTCGAGCCACTCATCCTCTATGCCGCCGTGGTGCCCAAAATTGTGATCTTTCCTATCTTTATCTTGTTTCTTGGCATCGGCGTCGGTTCCAAACTGGCGGTGGGCGCCTTCGCCGCCTTTTTCCCCATCGCCCTGTTGACGATCGCCGGGATGCGCGATGTGAAGAAGGTCTACGTCGACGTTGCGCGCACCATGGGGGCGAGCGCGATGCAGATCGCCTCGCGGGTTTATCTGCCCGCCATCGCCGGGCAGGTGTTTACCGGGCTTAGAATCGGCATGGGCGCGGCGGTCACCGGCTCGTTGCTCGCCGAGACCAAAATCGCCAAGGCGGGTTTAGGCTTCTTGATCGTGGAATACTACGGCCAGTTTCGCATCGCCGACATGTACGGGCTGCTCTTATTCATATTCATCCTGGCGGCACTGGCGAACTGGGCGCTCAAAACCCTGTTCGCGATTCTCTCTCCGTTGCCTAGAGGAAGCCACGACGCGGGGATGTATTTCTAGCAGGCCGCTGAAAAAGACCCATAGGCTTCGTTGCGCTCAATCTCCTCGTGTCAACGTACTCACTCTGTACGCCTCCGCTCGTCGATACTTCGCGCGCCTCGCCTCTGGATCTTTTTGAGCAGCCTGCGGATGCTTTGAAAAGAGGAGTCACGAAGTCAATGGCCGACGTAGGGGCGCGATTCATCGCGCTTTTGAATTGTGTAGGGGCGCAGCATGCTGCGCCCACTCTTGACAGGCGGCTTTGATCGGGCGTAGACGGATGGCAGAGATTAGTTATATCAAGGAGGAAATCATTATGTCCGCACAATTTGAAGTCATTGATGCCGACGGCCATATCACCGAGGAAGACGGCCAGCTAAAAAAGTACATGCCGGAAAAATATGTCAAACGCGTCGCGACGTTGACGCCTCGGGATAGCTGGGACCGGTCGTTGAGCGGAACGCTCGGTACCCGCGCCAGGGACGCCAAGAGTTGGCTCGACGCCATGGACAAGGGTGGAGTTTCAACGGCGGTACTTTATCCGACCAACGGGCTGAGCGTCGGCTGGATACGTGAGCCGGACGTCGCGGTGCAGTATTCGCGGGCGTGGAATGATTTCTGCTCGGAAGAATTCCAAAAAGTCAGCTCCCGGCTCAAATGCGTGGCGCTGGTGCCGTTTCAGGACGTGGCGGAGGCCGTCAAGGAATTGCGCCGCGCGGTCAAGGAGCTGAAACTCGTCGGTCTCATGCTGCCCGCCGTCGGTCTGAGACTGCCGTTGGGCCATGAGAGCTTTTGGCCGATCTATGAAGAGGCGGAAAAATTGGACTGTATGGTCGGCGTCCACGCCACGGTGCGCGGCCCCCATTATTTCGCCGGCGATTTGTTCGACCAGTTTATCGAAGTGCATACCCTGTCGCATTCCTTCGCGCAAATGCTGCAATGCACGAGCATGATGTTTCGCGGTGTGTTCGAGCGTTTTCCCAAGCTGCGCGTCGCCTTCATGGAAGCCGGGTGCAGTTGGGCACCCTATTGGTTCGGGCGCATGAACGAGGAATGGGAGAAGCGGGGCGAGGTCGAGGCGCCCAAGTGCACGAAGAAGCCGAGCGAGTATTTCAAGGAAGGACGGATCTATTTTCATGCGGAGGATTACGAACCGCTGATCGGCGCCACGGCAAATCTGCTGTCGCACAAGGTAATTTATTACGCTTCGGATTATCCCCACTGGGACACGGAGTTTCCGGAAAACATCGAGCATCTGAGCCGGCGCGAAGATTTGAACGACGAGGCCAAGAAATGGCTGTTGGCGGAAAGCGCCAAGAAACTCTACAACTTGCAGTGAGTTCACCATGGCCGCAAAACGCAAAGTCTGTTTGACGGGGCCCATGAGGCTGAGGCTTATCGAAGAGCTATTGCTGGATGCGGACTGCGAGCTGGTGCTGGGAAAAAACACCGAGGACTTTCGCACGCATAAATACGAACGGCGCGATTTGATCGATCTGATCGGCGATTGCCCGGTGGTTTATCCGTCGGGCCGCGACGTGATCGGCGCGGACATCCTGGATTCCTGCCCGGAGTTGCAGGCGGTGGTCAAATCGAGTATCGGTATCGAAACCGTGGACGTGGATGCCGCCACCGACCTCGGTATCCTTTGCTGCAATAGTCCGACTCCTGAAAATTATCTGGGCGTCGCTGAAGCGACGGTAGGATTTATGGTCGCGCTGTTCAAACGGCTCAAGTTCAACGAGGCCTTTTTGCGCGCTGGTGGTTGGAAAGAAGCGCAGAACCGCGGCATGCTGATGGTCGGCAGGACCGTCGGCATTATCGGCGTCGGGCGCATCGGCCGCAACGTCGCCAAGCGAATGGCCGCCTGGGACATGAAGTTTCTCGGTTACGATCCCTATGTGTCTCAGGAAACTGTGGCGCCGCTGGGAATCGAGATGGTCTCGCTGGAGGAGCTGTTGCGAGAGTCGGATGTGGTGACGCTCCACGTCGTGCTCACGCGAGAAACCCGCAACATGATCACGCTGCGGGAATTGAAGATGATGAAGCCTACGGCCTACATTATTAACACCTCGCGGGGACCGGCAATCAACGAAGCGGACTTAGTTCAGGCATTGAACGAGGGAATCATTGCCGGCGCGGCGTTGGACGTCTTCGAAGCGGAGCCTACGCCGATCAGTAATCCACTGCGCCAGGTCGATCCCACCAGATTGGTTATTACGCCGCACAACATCGGCGCCAATCCTGGGTCCTCGGAAGCAGGCCAGCGGATGGCTGCTGAAAGCATCCTTTCGATTCTCAAGGGCAAAGTGCCAGAGACCGTGGTTAACCCTGACGCGATCGATCAGTGGCGGCAAAGGTTCTGGAGCTGAAGGTTGGCGCCAATCCCAAGGACTTTTTTGACAACCGTTTCTTAAAAAGAGTTAGAAGATATCGGATTTGTGAAGGACCTGTACGGGCATCGTTAGAGAAAGAGAGTGTCATGATAAATCGCAAGAAGCTGAGTTTTTTGGGGATCGTCGCGCTGCTGTCCAGCCCATGCGCGTCACTAGTATACGGCGCCTCCGCGCCGGACAGACTCGTGGGCATACATTCTGCCCGAGTGATGTCGCAATCTTTCCCATGGATCGCTCAGGAAGCGGGTCTGTTCAAGAAATACAATCTCGATTTTAATCTCGTGTTCGTCGCGTCTTCGAGCATCGTGACCGCCGCGCTGCTCGGCGGCGACGCCGATATGACCGTAACGGGTGGTATCGGAAACGTGATAGCCTATTTGCGTGGATCGACGGATGTGGTTTTTACCGGCGGCATCAAGAACACCATGCCCCAAACCCTGGTTGCCGGGGGCAACATCAAAAAACCGGAGGATTTGAAAGGGAAAAAAATCGGCGTGAGCCGGATCGGCGGCAACTCCCATTATTTTACGATTCAAGCCCTGCGCCGCTACAATATGGAACCCAATCGCGACTATACATTTATTCAGACCGGCGGTGATCCCGAGACTTTTGCCGCGTTTGTTAGCGGCGCCATCGAAGTCGCGAACCTGACGCCGCCGACGGATGCTCAGGCAATTTCTAAAGGTTATCACTACGTGATCTACGGTCCCGACCTAAAAATTCCTTACGCCGCGACTGCGTTTGTCACGAAACGATCGGTCATTGCCAAACGCCCGCAAGTGATTGGCAACTTCATGCGCGTGATGGCCGAGACGGCGAAGATCGCCCATACGGACAGAGAGTTTGTCTTTAAGGTGCTCGGCAAGTACCTGCGCGTTACGGATAGAAATGTGCTCGAGTCGGCTTATAATGCCGAGATAAAAGTGTTAGAGCCACGACTACAGATCAAAGCCGATTCATTGCAAGCGATTCTTGATGAAGTAAGTCAAAATGACCCGCGGGCGAAAAAGATCAAGCCCCAGGAATTGATCGATAGTCGATATCTGGATGAAATGGAAAAGAGTGGATTTTTTGATCAAATTTGGGCTAAGAAGTAAGATAACCAAAAGGAGGAGCCATGGAACAATCAATTATCTCGTCGGATTCTCATGTTATCGAAGTTCCGGATTTGTGGGAGAAGGGCATGCCAGCGTCATTCAGAGAACGCGCGCCGAAGATGTTCTTCGACGACAAGCGCGACGCCTGGATGTTCGGTTCGCCCGAAGTTCAAATTCAAGCCGTCGGTGGATTGTTCATGGCCGGGCAGCAACCGGAAAATCTCGAAAAGTTTCGCCGAGCGGGCTTCGCCGTAGCGCGTCCGGGCGGCTGGGACCCGATCGTGCGCCAGGATGACATGTTCGTCGACGGCGTGGCTGCGGAAGTGCTTTATCCAAGCCTGGGTCTGGGCTTGTTTTGTGTTAAAGACGCTGCGCTCCAGGAAAGCCTGTTTAGAACGTACAACGACTGGATCATCGAGTATTGTAATAAAGTTCCGGATCGCCTCTATGGCATCGCGTTGATTTCCATGTACGACGTTGACCACGCCCTCGCCGAAATGGAACGCTGCAAGAAGGCGGG
>DASWHT010000211.1:0-11085 GCA_036398075.1 Binatia bacterium
AAGCCGGAGAACCATTGGCTGCCCAGGAGCTGGTAAACTATCGGCGCCCGTTCCCGCTTCTGGCAATAAAGATAGTTGACGATCCAGTCTCCGAACGGTCTCTCGGAGCGCACCTCCCCGGTATCGCGGTCGACAAATTGACGCGCAGCCAATTTCATTTGTACTCCCTCGTTGCCATTCTCAATGGCTTCCTCGACGGCTTTTGCGTGCTAATGGTAAAAACGATGTTATGCAATGTTCTAAATGTATTTTTCGCTGGTTATGCGACGGCTCCATGAAAGGCAGGTAAATATTCGGTGAAATTGACGGGCCAGGGAGAGGTGCGTCAAAATTCCGCGGCGCAGCAAAGCATTCGATTCAATGTTGCGGTTCAGGGTTCAACTTGGCGCCTTCGGCGGGATTCAAGGCTGCGACGCGGGAACTTTGAACGTGCGTGGGAGCATAGCGCCCGCGGGGTTTCGTAACGCGAATTTCATCTTGCTGTAACAATTTTCTCAGTCGCTCGCGGTAAAAAATCATGTTCGACGCGAAATTCGGGGCAGGAAGTGTCGCGTGATTGCGCGTCATTGCTCCGATCTTGGCGAAAATCGCGCAGTGAGGACAAAATGAACGCCGACTCTTACATCAATCGCGAGTTGTCCTGGCTCGAGTTTAACCGCCGCGTCTTGGAAGAGGCGCGCCAAGAGACCGTTCCTCTGCTCGAACGGGTCAAGTTCCTGGCGATCTTCAGTTCCAATCTCGACGAATTTTTTATGGTGCGCGTGGCGCGGCTAAAGCAACTGGCGGCCAGCGGCGAGGCCAGCGAAGGTCCCGACGGGATGAGCCCGGCGGAGACTCTCAACGCCATTTCCCGGCGCGTCCATGAGCTTGCCGCGGAGCAGCATATTTGCTTTCTCAACACGATACTATCGGAGCTGACCCGCGAGGGCATACATCTGGTCCGCCCCGAGGAGATGAGCTCGGAACAGTCGCGCTTTCTCGACGCCTATTTCAGCGAAAGGCTCTATCCCATCGTGACCCCTCTGGCGATCGATCCGGGCCACCCGTTCCCTTACCTCGCAAACCGCTCCCTCTGTCTGGTGGTAACGTTGCGCGCGACCCTGGCGTCGCGACTGCCGCGCGCCGATCTTTCAATCGTGCACATCCCGACGCAGGTCGTGCCGCGCTTCATTCCGCTGCCGGCAAAGGAGGGACAGCATGCCTTCATGCTCCTGGAAGATGTCTTGCGCGATCACCTGCCGCGCCTGTATCACGGTTTTGAAATCACCTCCTGCCATGCTATCCGCGTCACCCGCGACGCGGAATTCGGCATCTCCCGCCGGCGCGACGAAGATCTGATGATGAGCATCGAGCAGGGCATTCGCCAGCGCCGCATGGGCGACGCGGTGCGCCTGCAGTACGATGCCGATCTTCCCAAGGATGTTTTGGCCCAGCTGGTCGACGAATTGGAGCTCGAAACCGAAGATCTTTACGCCGGCACCGGCTTCACGGCGTTCACCGATTTGTTTCAGTTATACTCGGCGGTTAACCTGCCGCGGCTAAAAGACAAGCCGCAGCCGCCGCTGGCGGTACCGGCGTTCGAGCGGGCGGCCGACATCTGGAGCGCGATTCGCGGCGGCGACGTGCTGGTGTTCCATCCGTACCATACGTTCGACGCCGTCACCCGCTTCGTCGAAGAAGCCGCGAAAGACCCCAAGGTTTTGGCGATCAAGATGACGCTTTATCGAGTCAGCCCGACTTCGCCGATCGCGCAGGCCCTGGCTTTGGCCGCCGAAGCCGGCAAAGAGGTTTCCGTGCTGGTGGAGCTTCAGGCGCGGTTCGATGAAGAAGCCAACATTACCTGGGCGCGCGCGCTGGAGAAAGTCGGCGCGCATGTGGTTTACGGGCTGGTGGGTTTCAAAACCCATTGCAAAATTTGTCTAGTGGTGCGCCAGGAGGCGGACGGCATTCGCCGTTATTGCCATCTCGCCACCGGCAACTACAACGCGCGCACCGCGGGCATCTACAGCGATTTTGGGCTATTTACCTGCCGTGACACCTTCGGCGAAGATCTCACCGAGCTTTTCAACTTGCTAACGGGTTATGCCAGGCCGCAAAAATTCAATCACCTGATACTCGCGCCGGTGGGCCTGAGAGAACATTTTCTGACGTGCATCCGCCAGGAAGCGGAACACGCTCGCGGCGGGCGACCCGCGCGCATCATCGTCAAGGTGAATAGCCTCATCGACCCGGCGATCATCGAGGAGCTTTATCTCGCCGGCCAGGCGGGCGTCGAGATCGATCTGATCGTGCGGGGCATGTGCAGCCTCAAGCCGGGGGTGCCGGGCCTCTCGGAGCGGATTCGCGTTGTCTCGATCATCGACCGCTATCTGGAGCACGCGCGAATCTTCTTCTTTCACAATGACGGCAACGCTAGCGTTTTTCTTGCTTCCGCCGACTGGATGCAGCGAAACTTTGACCGCCGCGTCGAAATCGCTTTTCCGGTTTTGGATGAACAGCACCAGGCGAGACTGAAGGAGATTTTGGAAATTCAACTGAGCGACAACGTAAAAGGATGGCAGGTTCACGCCGATGGCAGCTCGACGCGGATTGCGTCCCCGGATACGCATTCCAGCCGCTCCCAGGAACAGATCTATGAAGTGATGCGGCATGACTACAGTGGACCCACGGCTCTCCCGCCGGAGCGATAGCGCCTTCGGCGCGGTTCAACGGCTTCGCCTGTTCAACGTTCAAAGTTCCCACTTCCCCACCTTAAACGTTGAACATTGAACTTTGAACCGCCCTTGGGCGGCTAGCGCGGCGGCAAGGGATCGTTACCGGCGAGGATCTTAAACGTTTTGAGGGTCTCCGGGTCCCGCGGGAGCTCCTTCACGGCGTCTTCCTGGGCTTCCGCCAAAATCGGCGTCGGTTCGTCGCCGACGAGCTTCTTGAAATCCTTGTGGAAGGCGGGGTCGCGAAAAGTCTTTCGCAGCGCTTCTTTTAAAATCTCAACCTGTTCCTTGGGCGTCCCCGGCGGCAGGACATAGGGCGATCCCGCCAGGCGGATGGAGCGCATCAGCGTCAGGATTTTTCTTTCTTTGTCGGACTTCGCGAAGGTTCCCAGCTCGGGAAGCTTGTTGAAGGCCGGGTGGGGATGCCGCTCGCCGCGCGGGATTTCCAGGATCGCGTGAAAATTCATGAAGCGCTTTTCGATGAACTCCGGCGTGCGCAGCAGGATGGTGTCGGTGATATTGACGCGGCCGTCGATCTCGCCGCGCGCCAGCGCGCCGTCCAATTCCGTGCCGGAAAAGCCGGTGACGAATCTCGGCTCTTTAAGGCCTAGCAACCAGGCGAAGAGGCGGCCGTTGATGTAAATATCATGCCCCACCGTCTGGGCGCCGACACGCAGGCCCGCATGGGCGCGCAACTTGTCCACTCCGTCGAGGCCCAGTTTGGCGACGCTGCCGAACACGTACTGCACCGTACCGTTGGCGGCGCCCAGTAGAATCAACTTGTCGATATCGTATTGCACGCCGGTGGCCCCGAGGACGGCGTTGGCGATCAAGCCGGCGCCGACGTTGCCCATGGTGAGACCGTCGGCTTTCGCGTTGCTGAAAATATGATTGGCCGCTTTGCGCCCACCGCCGCCGGGCATGAACTGCACAACGATGGTGGGGTTACCGGGTATATACTTTTTTAAAAACGGCAGCGCGGCTTGAACCCGCATGGCGCCGGTGCCGCCGGGCTCCCGGCCTTCGATGATTGACAGGGTCTTGCCTTGGTAATAGGGCGCCGTTTGGGCAAGCGCCGGAAGTGTGAAGCCAGCACAGGCCAGCGCCACGATAATGAGACGAAGCAGGAATGTTGCCTTGGGCATTGGATTCCTCCCGATTTCACGGGTCACGTAATGCTTACCGGCTCGATTCAGTCGTGTCAAGTTACCGGGATTTGATTGAACGGGACATCGAATCTAACAATCAGGCCGGCGGTGTAGACTCGCTACGACCCTCTTTTCGTAAACCGCGCCATTGCCCGGCGGTCTTTTTTCGACGGGCGTCCGGGGGAGTTGAACTCAAGGGGGCGCTGGAGCTTCATTTGCGCGATCGCAGCTTCGCGCCGCCGGACGCTTTCCTCGGTTTCTTCGTAAAGCGCCTGCGCTTGGGCCGCGGGACCGCGCAATTTTGCGACGTCTTTTACAACGACGGTCCATTCAAAAGGCCCGCGGCGAATGGTCAGTTGGTCAGTGGCCCGGACGATGCGGCTCGGCTTGGGGCGCGCGCCGTTGATTTCGACTTTGCCGCCGCTGACTGCTTCGGCGGCGAGCCCGCGCGTCTTGAAAAATCGCGCGGCCCACAGCCATTTGTCGACGCGGATATCTTGGTTATTTTCTTGATCGTGCATGAGTTGAGATGGCGGCGTTGTCCATCACGGCCACGCGAAGGCGGGCAGCGTGCTGTCGTGCAGCAATTTGTAATCCGTTAAATCTACTTGCAAAGGCGTCACGGACACATACCCTTCATGCACCGCCATGCAATCGGTGCCGTCGTCATGGGCGAAACCGAGATCGTCGCCGCCGATCCAATAATACTTGCCGCCCCGCGGATCCACTCGTTCGACGATGGTTTCGCTATAGTGGCGTTTGCCCATGCGCGTCAGCTTCCAGCCTTTGAGCTGGTCGCGGGGCAGCGCCGGCACGTTGACGTTAAGCAGCGTCGCCGGCGGAAAGCCGCGCTGTTGAATTTTGCCGATCAGCTCGGTGGTGAACTCCGCCGCGGCGTGGAAGTCAAAATTCTGAAACGCGACCAGAGAAACGGCGATGGCCGGAACGCCGAGCAACGCTGCTTCTAGGGCGGCCGAGACGGTGCCGGAATAAATTATATCGTCGCCGAGATTCGGTCCCTTGTTGATCCCTGAGACGACGAGATCGGGCCGGGCGGAAAGCAATCCCGTGAGCGCGAGCTTGACGCAGTCCACCGGCGTTCCATCGACGGCGAGACGGCGCGGCCCCAGTTCATGCACGCGCAGCGGCCGGTGCAAGGTGAGCGCGTGGCTCATGGAGCTCTGCGCGCGGTCGGGAGCGACGGTAAAAAGTTCGCCCAAGGGGCTCAGGCTGGCTTCCAGGGCGGTCAAACCTTCGGATTGAATGCCATCGTCGTTGGAAAGCAGAATGATCATGGCCGTATTGTGGCAAAGAAGCCGGAGCCGGACAAGGGTGGACGGCGCGGCTCGTAACCAGCTTGAGTCGGGCGCGCCGCCTAATGTATAAATTTTAATCGAGTCAAGGAGAGATCCATTCATGGCGAACGCAGAAATCGTGGCAATCGGGTCCGAGCTGCTGCTCGGACAAATCGTCGATACCAACTCCGCCTGGATGGCGCAGCGGCTAACCGCGCTGGGCGTGAATTTATATTACAAATCCGTCGTGGGTGATAACCCCGGGCGCATGAAAGAGGTCATCCAGCGCGCTCTGGAGCGCGCCGACATCGTCATCACCAGCGGCGGCTTGGGTCCGACGCAAGACGACTTGACGCGGGAGATCGTCGCGGAGGTCACGGGGCGAAAACTGGTTTTCGATGAAACGATGCTCGAATGGGTAGAAAGCAATTTCAAACGGCGCGGCCGCACGATGACGCCGAATAACCGGCGCCAGGCGTTCATGCCGGAAGGCGCAATTCGGGTGAACAACCCCAACGGCACCGCGCCCTGTTACATCGTGGAAGACCCGCGCGGCGTAATTTATTCGCTTCCGGGTGTGCCGGTGGAGATGAAATGGTTGTTTGAGAACGAAGTCGAGCCGTACCTGCGAAAAAAATTCAATCTCGCTGAAGTCATTCACTACCGCGTTCTTAAAATCGTCGGCGTCGGTGAAAGCGCGGTGGATGACAAGGTCGGCCATTTGATCGCCAATTCCGTAAATCCCACGGTCGGCGTCCTGGCTCTACCCGGCCAGGTGGACGTGCGCATCGCGGCCAAGGCCGCCAATCGCGAAGAGGCGATGAAGATGATCGCGCCGGTGGAAGACGAGGTGCGAAGCTTGCTTGGCGGCGCGATCTTTGCCGCGGATGAAGAGACCATGGAGTATGTGGTGGGGAGACTTCTGCGCGAGCAGAATAAATCTGTTGCGGTTTATGAAGATATCACTTGCGGGCTTTTGGCCGAGCGGATGCAGACTGCCAGCGCCGAGCATTTTCTCGCGGGCCTCGTCAGCAACGGCACGTCATCGATGCGCGCCTTTCTGGGCCACGCGCGCGAGCCGCGGAAATTGGAGCAGATCATGCGAGATCCGGCGGCGCTGACCGATGAGCTTGCCTGGTGCGCCCGCGCTCAGGCGGGCAGCGATTTCGGGCTGGCGCTGCATTCGATCCCGGATCCCAACAGCAGCGCGATTCAAAACATGGCGCGGGGGGAGACCTACATCGCCGTGACGGACGGCAAATCCTTCAAGCGCTTCACGAGCACCATGGCCGGCCGCGGTCAGTACGACCGCACGCGGATGTCCTTAAATGCCATCGATCTCTTGCGCACGGCCCTGGTCGAAGGGATGTAGCTGCGCCTACGGCGCCGTTCAAGGTTGCGCCTTCGGCGCGGTTCAAAGTTCCGGGTTCAAGGTTCAAGGTTGGGACGCGGGGACGTTTGAACCTTGAACTTTGAACGTTGAACAGAGGTGATTATGAGCCAGACGGATTGGGCGAAATTGTATGCGGCGATGGACAAGCGAATTATTTTGAAATATGAGCAACTGCCAAAGGGAGAGCAGATCGGCAAGCGGCCGGAGAAAGAAAGCAAGTCTTCGTAAACTCAATGCGCCAAAGGTGCGGGGCTGAACCTATGGCGTCGTTCAACGTTCAATGTTCAAAGTTCAACGTGGCGCCTTCGGCGCAGTTCAAGATTTCGGGTTCAACGTGCAACGTCCCGGCACCCCAACTTTGAACCTTGAACGTTGAACAGGCGAAGCCGTTGAACCGCGCCGAAGGCGCGAACGTCACCTAGACAATTTTCACGACGTTGTGTAGATTCCCCCTTTGGATGGCGAAGGCGAAATACATCGTTGTCGAGGGGCCCATCGGTGTCGGCAAAACCAGCTTGGCGCGCATCCTTGCCACTGAGCTTCAGGCGCGCACCGTTTTCGAACGGGTGGAAGATAACCCGTTCTTGCCCAAATTTTACAAAGCCAGGGAGACCTACGCTTTCCAAAACCAGACTTTTTTCCTGTTGAACCGTTATCACCAACAGCTGGAGCTATGCCAGCAAGATCTTTTCAATCATAATACGGTTGCCGATTATCTATTCGCCAAGGACACTATCTTCGCCGCCTTGACCCTGAGCAACGAGGAGCTAAAACTTTACCAGCAAATATATGCTCTGTTGACCACCCGCGTGCCCAAACCCGATCTAGTCGTGTACTTGCAAGCGCGGCCCGAGGTGCTTTACAAGCGGGTGAAAAAAAGAGATAAAAGCTTCGAACGCGGCGTGACCTTCGAATACCTCGCGGAAGTGGCCCAGGCGTATAACCGGTTTTTCTTTAATTACGACGAGACGCCTCTATTGGTGGTCAATACTTCCGATATTGATTTCGTCGCAAGCAGCAAGCACCTGGCTGACTTGATCAAAGAGATCAATAATATGGGGTCGGGCACGCAACATTATATACCGCTTGGATCCAGATAGTTCGGACCGAGACGGATGGCAAAATGGGTTCTGTCGAGAAGAGCATCGGTTCTTCGCGCCGTTGATCGCCTTCCGGTTTGGTCCGGGAGGCTTTTTTATTTTGGGAGGGCGCGTCAATGGCGGACAAGATCACCGTTCCAGAGATCGTCAAAAAGAAGCGGCGCGGCGAGAAGATCACTTGCCTGACCGCCTACGACTACTCCTTCGCCCGTATCCTCGACGAAGCGGGCGTCGATATTCTACTTGTTGGTGACTCCCTCGGCTGCGTCATACAGGGGCAGCCGAACACATTGCCGGTTACGATGGAAGACATGATTTACCACACCCGCGCCGTGGCGCGGGGCCGCCGGCGCGCTTTACTCGTCGGCGACCTGCCGTTTCTTTCCTATCAAGTAAGCCGGGAAGAGGCGCTGCGCAATGCGGGAAGATTATTGCAGGAAGCGGGCGCCGAGGCGGTCAAGCTGGAGGGCGGCGTGGCGCAGCGCGACACCATCGAAGCCATCACCCGCGCCGGGATTCCTGTGATGGGCCATATTGGTTTGACGCCGCAGTCGGTGCACGCGTTTGGCGGCTACCGGATTCAAGGCAAAGAAAAAGAAACGCGCAACAGGATTCTAAGCGACTCCCGGGCGGTGGAAGAAGCCGGGGCGTTCGCGGTGGTGTTGGAGGGCATGCCGGCGGATTTGGCCGGGGAAATTACCGCGCAACTGACTATCCCGACCATCGGCATCGGCGCCGGTCCCGATTGCGACGGCCAGGTGCTGGTCATTCATGACATGCTCGGGCTGTTCGATGATTTCACGCCCAAGTTCGTCAAACGTTATGCCGAGCTGAAGGAGACTATCAACGGCGCCGTGAAGAACTTCATCAGCGAAGTACGAGAGCGTAAGTTTCCCGGTCCGGCGCACTCGTTCAAGTAACATGGTAGACTGAAAAGTTGGAGAAATGGAGTGTTGGAGTCATGGAGTGATGGGGGGCGGAGCCCAATACTCCAGTACTCCGTCACTCCAAATCTTGTGCTTATGTTGATCATCGAGCGAATAGAAGAAATGCAGCGTTGGAGCGACGGCGAGCGGCGCCAGGGGCGGAGGATCGCCTTTGTGCCCACCATGGGCTTTTTGCACGAGGGCCACTTGAGCCTGGTGCGCCTTGGGAAAAAGCGCGGCGACCGGCTTGTAGTATCGATTTTCGTCAACCCCGCGCAGTTCGCGCCTCAGGAGGATTTTTCGGCCTACCCGCGCGACTTTGGCCGCGACCGGGAGCTGCTCGAAAAAGCCGACGTTGACGTTCTTTTTCACCCTTCGGTGGAGCAGATGTATCCGGCGGGTTACCAGACTCGAGTTCAGGTCGAGAACCTGAGCGCGCCCCTGTGCGGCGCGTTTCGCCCGGGCCATTTCCGCGGCGTGGCGACGGTGGTGGCGAAACTTTTCAACATCGTTCAACCTGATGTCGCCATATTCGGCTGCAAGGATTTTCAACAGCTGCAAGTTATCCGGCGCATGGCACGGGATATGAGTTTTACAGTCGAGATCGCCGGCCATCCAACCGTGCGCGAGCCGGATGGCTTGGCCATAAGCTCGCGCAACGCTTATTTAAACGCTACGGAACGCCAGGCAGCCCGCTGCCTGGCGCATTCATTGCGCGCGGCCGAGTGTCTGGTAAAGGGCGGCGAACGGCGCGCGGCGGTGATTTTGGACCGAGTTACGCGCGCAATCGCCGCCGAGCCGCTGGCGCGGCTGGAATACGCGAGTCTGTGCGATGCGGAGACTCTGGCGAAAATCGACGAGCTGCGCGACGCGGCGGTGCTGGCTTTAGCCGTGTGGATCGGCAAGGCGCGGCTCATCGACAACATCATTTTCCAATTCTAGCTGAGGTAGACCACTTGCCTGAAGAGACGCAAAGCCGGCTAAGGTTCAGCTTGAAAGAGGTCTTGCGGCGCTATTTTTTGGCCGGGCTGTTGGTGTTTCTGCCGGTGGTCATCACCCTTTGGTTTCTCGGTTGGGTTATCGGACTGCTTGACGGGGTCATTGACTTCCTGCCGGACCCACTAAACCCGAGGAATTATTTGCCGTTTGCGATTCCTGGTCTTGGCGCCGCGATCACCATTGGCATTATCCTTTTTCTTGGCGTTTTGACCCGCGGCGTGGCGACGCGCCGATTTCTCGCGGCTTGGCACAATATTTTCGTGCGCATACCCGTTTTCCGCGGCATCTACACCGCCGTGCAAAAACTCGTTCAGACGTTTTTTGGCCAATCCTACGCGGAACGCCAAGTCGTCATGATCGAATTCCCGCGCACTGGAGTCTACACCGTCGGGTTCGCGATGGGACGCGCGTTGCCCGATCTGGAGCGTAAGACGGACGTCAAACTGGTCAACGTGTTTGTGCCCACAACGCCGAACCCGACCTCCGGCTTTTTTCTTTTGGTTCCGAGCCAGGAGGTGACCCTGCTCAACATGACGATGGAAGACGCGTTCAAACTGATTACTTCCGGCGGTCTGGTAACGCCCGACGACAAGAACCGGAACAATGACAGCTAAGAAATCCCCTGGCGCAGGGGAGCAAACGATCGCCATCAACCGTCAAGCACGGCACAATTATTTTATCGAGGAGATCTATGAGGCTGGACTGATTTTAGTTGGCAGCGAGGTGAAATCGCTGCGCGACGGCAAGGCGAATCTCAAGGACGGATTTGCGCGCATTCAAAAAGGTGAAGCGTTTCTACTCAATATCCATATCAGTCCCTACCCTGGCGCCAATCAATTCAATCACCCACCCACGCGCACGCGAAAGCTGCTGTTGCACAGTCGTGAAATCGAGCGGCTCACCGGCAAGACCAAGGAACGGGGCTTCACCCTAGTTCCGCTGCGCTTGTACTTCAAGAATGGCAGGGCGAAGGTGGAATTGGGCCTGGCCCGCGGCAAGAGGCTCTACGACAAGCGGGAAACGCTCCGGCGCAAAGAGGCGCAACGGGAAGTCGAGCGGTCGATAAAAGCGCGGCATTAACCGCCGCGCTGGTTCAAGGTTCAAAAGTTCAAGGGTTCAAGACGGAGGTTCAAAGTTCAATGCTCAAAGTTCAAGGTGGGGGTGGGTCGTTGAACCTTGAACCCGGAACTTTGAACCAGCGAAGCCATTGAACCGCCGCGCCGCGCCGCCGCGGGCTAGAAACGCGAAGCTCGAAGCGGTAAACTAATCAGCATGGGGGCGATATGGGCTCGACGGGAGTAGGAAGCCAGAGTGGCATGCCGGGGTTCTGTTATCCCGTTAAACAAACAGATCTGCAAATTTAAACGCAGACAATTTTGAATACGCTCTAGCTGCCTAATCGCAGTTAGCGTCTTACCGGTTTTCTCCCACGGGGCCGGCTAAGACGTCATTTAGTGGGATGGGCCGATTCTCCTGCCGGAGGGGATGAAGCCGAGATCTAAACCGGATAGCT
>DASWHT010000212.1:0-2835 GCA_036398075.1 Binatia bacterium
ACCACGATCGAGCGTAGACTGATGAGTGAGTCTCCGCTGAATTGGGTTCAAATCGTTCAAGCCGTTCAAAACGTTCAAGTCGTCTAGGCCGTTCAAAACGTTTTGAACGATTGGAACTTTTTGAACGACTTGAACGGCTGCCTTTATCTCCCGAACGCTTCTGCCTGCTTGCGCCGTTGTTCATCGCGAATCGACGCGCCGAAAGTGGTTTCAAAAAATTTCTCACGCACCAACTGGTCGACCAGGCTGTTGTCGATCATTTTTGACAAATCCCCTCCCTTGAGCTCCTGGCCCTGCCGCTCCACCACAGCGTCGACTGAACCTTTAAGCGCGTAAGGAATGGCCTCGAGAACCCGAGCTTTGCGGAAAAGCTCGTATACCTGGTTGGCATCATCCAGGTTTCTGGCGCCGCCGTACTTGATCATGATCCGCGTCGCCAGAGATTTGTCGTCGTAAAATCTTTTGATGGCTTCGGCGTGGGCTTTGATAAAGGCCAGCGCCATGGAACGTTCTCTGGTCAAGGCTGCGCGGCGAAAGAGATAATAGGTGGAGACGTAGATGTCGTCATGATCCAGCAACACCGCCAGCACGGGCAGTCCGGCCGTCTGCAGCCGGAAGTACGCCGGGGCGGTAATCAACGCGGCGTCCACCTGCCCGCTCTGCAACGCCGCCGCGCGTGTCGCTGCGTCCACACCGATCGAGACCCACTGAACGTCGCGCGTTGTCATGCCGTATTTTTTCAGCAGGCTCGCTGCCATGTGATAAGGAGGATCGCCCACCCGCCCGATGCCGACTTTCTTGCCGGCGAGCTGTTTCATGTCGGTGGTCGATTTCGAGCCGATCATGGCAAAGGACCCTTTGTTCATGAAACCGCCGAGCACGACCAGAGCGGGGTCCTTTGAGGCCGCCAGTAAGGCCGGATCGCTGCCCGACGAAGTCATCGCCGCTTGCCCGCTGATAACTGCGGCGATCGGCGCGGGGTGGACCGCGTAGACGAGTTCGACGTCGAGCCCATATTTCGCGTATAGACCGGCATCCTTGGCGATCCACAGCGGCCAGGACGCGCCGCTGCGCGCGCCGATCATCGCGACGGTTTTTTGCAGCGGCTGGGCCGATAGGTGAGCAGCGCCAACGCCCAAGAATGCGAGCAGCACTGCCATAGCAGCCAGGACCCGTTTATAGTCTCGCGTCTCGGGGCTCGGGTTTAACTCGAAACTCGGAACTCGAATCCCGAAACCCGGAGCGCGTCGATCGGCCATTTTTGTCGCTCGTTCAACCATCATTGGGCTCCAATCCTGCCAATATTTTTCGCCAGGGCGTCCCTGCCGGCAGCACGCCTTTGAGCGAGCGCAGCTTGGAAAAATCGTTGCTCTGGGGATCTCTCATGATATGCGGCGGATCTTTTCCTTCCCGCAGCGCGCCCACCGCTCGCATCAGCATTTTGCGCAGCGCGATGATCGTCTTATCGCTATAGCCCAGGTGTTCTTTGCTACGATCGTAAATCGGACCCATGCTCTCCGTCGCGCAGCCGTCTTGTTCGGCGGCGATCACCGCGTGGATTCCCGAATAGCTCGTCGTCCGCTGGTAGCCGCGATCCTGAAGATAATCATTTTGCCCGTTGCGAGTCCTTCGATAATCCGATCCAAGCCAACTGCGGAACGACTTGCGCTCATCGTCGCTAAAAGGCCGGTTGCGCATGTTCAAAATGTAAAGCCAGGTGGTCTCGTCGTCAATCGGCGCCCAAAAGCGAAACGCTCTGATGTCATCTTCTTCGAATTTCGCCGTCGGCGGCCCGGGCACGATGCTGAACGACGGCAGAATGTACGGGCTGGTGCGCACGTAGATTTGTTCCGCGCCGATCTTTCTGATGGAGACGGCCCGCATGCCGTAGCCGGTGTCTTCCGCCTCCAGCGCCGGCGCGCCGTCGCGCTTCAAGCGCTCCAGGTTTTTGATGTTATTGTTATGGAGAAACGTTGTGTGCGACGAATCGAAATCGCCCTCGATACCCTGAAGGAAATTGCACTCGAGATAGGATTTGATCGGGCATGTCCGCGGCGCCGGAAGGTCCGCCCACTCGTAGCGCGGGAACAAGGGCAGTTTGTCTCCAGGCCCCATGTACGTGAAAATCATGCCCGCCGCCTCTTTACAGGGATACGCGGTGTGCCGCAGTTTTTTCCTAAAATCGCTGTCGACCGGCTCGGCGGGAGTTTCCAACACGTTGCCTTCGACGTCGTATTTCCAGCCATGATAGATGCAGGTCAGGCCGCACTCCTCATTGCGCCCGTAAAACAACGACGTGCCGCGATGCGAACAATGCTCGGCGAGCAGCCCGATTCTCCCCGCCGTATCACGAATGGCAACGAGGTCTTCACCGAGCAAACGGACCCGCACCGGCGCGCAATCGGGCACTGGAATCTCTTCAGATAACAACGCCGGCATCCAGTAGCGGCGCATTAATTCGCCCATCGGCGTGCCCGGCCCAACCCGGGTCAACAGCTCATTTTCTTCGCGCGAGAACATAAGTTTAACCTCTGAACAAACCTAGCGCGGCAAAGCCGCAACCAAAGCGAAGAGATTTAACCACAAAGAGCACAAAGGTCACAAATTATGGGACGTACATAGCCGTCCCTTTCGGAGGATTAACCGCAAGGTACGTGGTTCGACTAACTCACCATCCTGCGCTATGTCGAAGGACAAACGTCGCAAAAATTTTATCTTGCGCGCTTCGCGCCCTATGTGTTCTTTGTGCCCTTTGTGGTTAACTTTCTTGATTTCGTGTCCTTCGTGCCTTCGTGCCTCCTTTGAAAATACGGGCGGGGGGATCCCGGTCAGCTC
>DASWHT010000213.1:0-5006 GCA_036398075.1 Binatia bacterium
CGCCATTCAGTCATTGTCGACGACGAGGGCCGAATCAAGGGGGTTATCTCCGACCGCGATGTGTTGCGCGCTCTGGCGCGCACCCCCGACTGGCAGACGAAGGCGGTGAGCGAGATCATGACCCATGAGCCGTTCGTCGTAAATCCGCATACCGCGGTGACCGACGCGCTGGCGCAGCTAATCGAAAAACACATCAACTGTTTGCCCGTGGTGGGCGAGGGTGAAAAGATTTGCGGCATTCTTACCTCCAGCGATCTTTTGAGATCGTATCGAAAAGTGTTGGAGTCGGCGCACCATCAAGAACGCTGACCCCTTCGACCCGGGCGTTACCTGCAATGGGTTGCGCCGTTTCAAACCCGCGCTAAAGTGAGGCATGGCTTTTACCATCGCCGTCACGGTGAGACCCAACGCGAAGAAACCCGCAATCACCAGAATCTCTGAGAGCGAGTATCGAGCCTCCGTAAGCGCCGCCCCGGTAGGCGGCAAAGCCAATCAAGCACTGATCGAATTATTGGCCGATCACTTCGGCGTGACGAAGTCTTCCATCGAAATCCTGCGCGGCCGCAGCGCGCGGAAGAAATTGATCCGCATCGGCTGAGCCCCGGCGTCGAGACGCGCCTGGCGGCCATTGTGCGCGAATAGTTCGGTTCTAACGGGGATGAACGACGTAAGGTGGGAGTTTGCAACGCCGCAAAAATCATGGCTTGATGCCCGCTGATAAGGTCGCTGGAAAAAATGTCGAAGATCGAAAGCGTTGATACGATAGTCTCACCGTTGGCCGGCTGGGGGCGCCTTGCCGCCAATTCCACGGCGCATATGATCGAGCATCTTTTCAACGGTGTGATCGCCGTGATACTGCCGCTTATCACGTCGTCCTTTGGTCTCACCCTCGCGCAAGCGGGCGCCCTGGCTTCCACCCGCACTTTGATGGCGGGAGTGGCGAGTTTTCCTTCGGGATTTTTCGCCGACTTGGCGGCCTGCCGTAACCTGCTGCTGGGACTCTCAATCGCGATGATAGGCCTGGCGAGCCTCGGACTGAGTTTGGCCTGGAGTTTTCCCATGTTGCTTGTCTTTATGGGGCTGAGCGGACTGGGCGGCGGCGGATTCCACCCGCAATCGCTGGCAATTCTGACTGCCAAATATCGCGACAAGCGAGCCTTCGCTCTGGGCGTTCACGACAGTAGCGCCAATTTAGGCGAGGTTGTCGGTCCCTTGGCGCTTGGGCTCTTGCTCAGCTTCGTCGATTGGCGCGCGGCTCTACAAATCTGGGCGCTGCCAGGTCTTGTAATCGGATCGCTCTATGCGTTTTTGGGGGGAGAGGGCGACCTTGCGATAAAGCGGCCAAAGGGCTACGGGCGGTCATTGTGGGAAGACGTGCTTGGAAACAAAACCGTGTGCGGCCTGGTTGTGGTTTCGACTTTTCGCGCCATGGGGCAAACGGCTCTCGGCGCGTTTTTGCCGCTCTATCTTTCATTGGAGCTAAAACTTTCCGCGGGAGTCACCGGCGCTTATATGTCGACCTTGTTTCTGTTCGCCGGCGCGGCGCCGGCAGTTGTCGGCTGGATTTCAGATCGATTCGGTCACAGGCGATTGATCGTCGTCTTTTCTTTTTTGAGCATGGCGACGGTCCTTGCCATTCCTTATCTGGGTTCAGGCGTAATTCTAGCGTTGGGCCTTGGGGCGTTGGGAGCTTTACTCTGGGCGCTCAGACCCGTTATCGTAACTGCCGCCATATCCGCCGCGCCACAACAGCTCTCCGGCAGCATCGTCGCGTTCATTTTTGGCGCTAACATGGGCGTTTCCTTTCTTGCGCCGATAATGGCTGGATTGGTCGCCGACGCCTATGGTTTGACAATAGCGTTACTGTCAATCGCGGTTTTCCCCCTTCTCGCGTCGATAGTCGCGCTGATGATTTTGAAAACGCCCGCCGGAAGCGGCAACTAGCCCATGCACCCGTTCAAAGTTCAACGTTCAAGGTTCAAAGTTAGGGACAACGGTCCAGAGTTCAATGAAACAGACAGGAATACGTTGAACATTGAACCTTGAACTTTGAACTGAATAATTCGGATCAGCGGCGCCGTTTGCGCGCCGTTCTGGGTGATGGTTTTGGCTCTTCCGCGGCCGCGGCCGCCGATCCTTCGAGCTTGGGCGTGACATTGTCGCGAATCCACTTTTCGTCCCACCACTCGATGGGCAGGACGGCAACACCGTTCAGATAGACTCCGAAGTGGAGATGGTCGCCCACCGCGATGCCGGTCTCGCCGCTCTTGCCGATGATTTGCTTTTGCTTAACCGGCTCTCCCTCTTTGACGTCGATGGAGCTCAGGTGTGCGTATAGTGTAGTTAGACCCAGACCATGATCGATGATCACCGTATTGCCATAAATGCCGAGATCACCGGTAAACGCAACAACGCCGCTGTTGGACGCTTCCACTGGATAGCGCTTGGTAACCGACAGGTCGAAACCCAGATGATACGCGTTGTCGATGTTTTCGCCTTGATAGGTGTAGGTGCGGGCGTCGGCGAAGTTGGCTTCCACTTTGGAGTTCGTGAGCTGGCTGAAAACACCGCTCCAAAGCAGCTTGTCTGCGCTTTTCTGGCCCACGGTTCGGATTTTGTCGTCGTTTTCTTTTCTTAGCGCGCGGTTGACGGCGAAAAAAATTTCTTTCGGGCCTTTCTGGCGGGCGGCAACATCGGTGAGGAGCGGGGCCACTTTGCTCTGGATGAATTCGTCTGAAATGGCAACGGTGCTTTTCTTGTATTTGACGTTTTTGAGCGTGTAGGCGAGCGCCATCTGTCTCGTGTTGCCGGCTTTATCCGTGGCGATAAGAATCGCTTTCTCGTCCTCGGGGACATCATAGGGATGGGCAAAAAAAACCAGGTAGGTTCCGGCGTCTTTGGTTTGCCCCTTGTAGCCGGGAAAAAAATATTTACCGATCTGGACGCCGCTCTTGACCGTGTCCGCCGATAGCTTATAGGCGATGACGCCCACGCCGCCAAAATTAACGTAAGGGTCGTCGGCCAGGAGTTCCAGGGTCGGGGGCGTGATGTCGATGGTGAGATTTTTCTCGATGACGGTCTGGTTGCCGCGAAAAAAGCGCCATAACGATCGGTCACGGGCGCTGATGCGCAATACCGCGGGGCCTTCTTTCACGCCAGTGAGTTTAGCGGTCACCGCCACGGTGACTTTTTTCTGCATTACGGGCTGGTCGTATTTTTCGTTGACTAATGCATGCTCGGTGCCGGCGGTGGTTAGCGTGACGGTGAGGGATTCAAGCCCCGTACCTCGCTCGGTGACCTCGACCTCGATGGGCTTTAGAGCCAACACGTCGGTGTCCGGGGTAAGCTTGATTTCAGGCGCTTTCCACTCGAATTTCGGGAGGGCGAAATAGCCGCCGGTAATGACGGCCAACACCAGCAAGATGAAGACGATCTTCTTGATAACCCCGGATTTCCGGGGCGGCGGGCCTAAATCAAAAGCAGCCATGGGTTAAGAGTTAATCAGGGGCGACCCTGCTATGAGGATTCGCATTCGTTGGTGGAAGGATAAATTGCTGGGGTTTCGATGTCAACAAATTTTCGTAATTTATGACGTTGCCAATTCGCCTGCGCCTGGCCCGTTCGAGCTTCGGATCAGAGCAAGCCGCGGTCGCTAAAACTAAAATAACGCTCGTGGCCGATCACCACATGGTCAAGCACCCTGACGCCCATCACCTCGCCGACCTCTTTGAGCCGCCGGGTGATCTCGATGTCTTCCGGGCTCGGCGCGGGATCGCCGCTGGGATGATTGTGGACGAAGATGACCGCCGCGGCGGATTCCCGAATAACCGGGTTATAGACCTCGCGCGGGTGCACCAGCGACGCCGTGAGCGAGCCTTCGGAAATTTTCACTTCGCGGATTTTTTTATTTTTGTTGTCGAGCAAGACGACGTAGAAGATCTCGCGCTTTTCCCGGGCCAGGTTCTCGTGAAAATGGCGGAAGACATCTTCCGCAGAACGCAGCGGCTCTCCGGCTTGCCATTTTAAGCCGGTGACTCGCCGGGCGATTTCAAGACTGGCTTTGATCTCAGCCGCTTTTGCCGGGCCGATGCCTTTGACGCCGGTTAATTCAGCGACCGAGGCTTCATCGATGCCTTTAAGCCCGTCAAACTGTCCCAGCAGCAGGCGCGCTTGATCGACGGCGCTTTCGCCTGTGCTGGCGTTGCCGTTCCTGAGCACGATCGCCAGTAGTTCCGTATCGCTGAGCGACGCGGCGCCGCTGCTCAAGAGCTTCTCTCGGGGACGGTCCTCTTCGGGCCAGTCCTTGATGGTTTGATAGGGGGGCATGGGCACCTCGCTGTCGTCTCCTGGTTGTCGCGCCGATACGAACTCTCGACTGCGCTTCCGTCTACCACAATGGGCGGCTCAGTCCAAGACGTGGAGCAAAAGCCCCTTTAAGTACCCGCCTTCAGGGTGGTGCAGGCTCACGGGATGATCGATGGGCGGGCCAAGCTTCTTGACAATGCTGACCCTTCGTCCCGCGTCTACGGCGGCGCCGAAAACCACTTTTTGAAATAGATCGGAAGATAGATGCTGAGAACAAGAAAACGTCAAAAAAAGCCCGCCGGGGTTAAGATGCTTGAGCGCATGGAGATTTAAAAATTTGTAGCCACCGGCGGCGGCTTCGACGTCGCTGCGGCGGTGGGCGAGCGCAGGCGGATCAAGCACAATGATATCAAAGTTGGCGTTACACTCTTTCAGATAAGCGAAGGCGTCGCCCTTGATGAGTTCGGCGTTATTACCGGTAAAACGGTTAAGCGCGAAATTGTTCTCAGCGAGTTCCAAGGCGGGCCGGGAAGAGTCGAGCGAGATTACCGATCGCGCGCCGCCGCCGAACGCGTAAACGCTAAAGGCGCCACTGTAGGAAAAGCAATTGAGCATCGCCGCGTCGCGAGCGAGTGCCGAAAGAAATTGACGATTGTCCCGCTGGTCCAAAAAAAACCCGGTTTTTTGGCCGCGCCTGACAT
>DASWHT010000214.1:0-4417 GCA_036398075.1 Binatia bacterium
TCTTTCGAGCGCGAGAGACGAACACAATTTACGCGCAAAGGCCGGAGAGAAGAATTTAACCACAAAGAACGCAAAAAACACAAAGGGCGAAAAACTTTGCGAGCTTGGCGTTCCTTCGACGTAGCTCAGGACATGCTTGGCGCGAAAATATTGCTAATCGGATAAAGATTATCTCGCGCAAAGGCGCAAAGGACGCCAAGTAAAGAGAATGAGAACTCGAAGCTGGAAATCCGAAACAAATTCAAATGAGCGGAAGCAAAACATCACTATGATTCAAATTAGCCTGATTCGGATTCGGGGTTTTGAAATTTTTCGGAATTTGAATTTATTTAGGCAACGGTTTATTTCGGATTTTGATATTCGGATTTTAGTTTTGGTTAACCTGGCGTTTTGGCGCGATAATCTTTCTTGAAGTCGTTGTATTGAATATTTCAGGCTTAAATGCCTAAAACAGGCTGGGACCCGTTCCCATTAACCTAAAACTGGAGGAAACGATATGGCTACTGTAAAGTTCAAAGATAACACGTTGACCTTGCTGGGCAACGAGGTGGCGATCGGCCAGGCGGCGCCGGACTTCAAAGTTCAAAAAAGCGCGGACATGAGCGATTACACCTTGGCGAGCGGCGCGGGGAAAACGCGCATCATCGCCACGGTTCCGTCGCTCGACACTCCGGTGTGCGACCTCGAAACGAAAAGATTCAACGAGGAGGCGAGCAAGCTTCCAAACGTCGAAATCGTTTGCGTCAGCATGGACTTGCCGTTCGCTCAAAAGCGCTGGTGCGGTGCCGCCAACGTCGACAAAGTCGTCACCGCCAGCGACCACCGGGAAGCGTCTTTCGGCAAGAATTATGGCGTCTTGATTTCCGGCGGTCCGCTGGATCGCGTGCTGGCGCGCGCGGTGTTCGTCATCGGCGCCGACAATAAGCTCAAGCACGTCGAGTACGTCGGCAGCATCGGGGAGCATCCCAACTACGACGCCGCGCTGGCGGCCGCGAAGTAGCGCCAAGCTGCATGCGTTGTGAAAGCCCGGACTTGTCACAAGTCCGGGCTTTTTCGTTTTCACCGTCCCTGCTTGACGCTTGTTCGCGACCTGGCGTAGGCTGGGCGAGCGTTTACTGAATCCGCAAAGGAGCTTTGCCCGACAATGCAAAACCGCCGTTACGATTATTCACCGATCATTCGCCGGCCGAAAATTGAATGGCCCAATCATGGGCGCATCGCGCTCTGGGTAGCGCCCAACATCGAGTATTTTCATTTCGACAAACCCATCCGCGGCTCGGGCAGCAGTCACGTGCCGGATGTGCCGGGCTATACGTTGCGCGATTACGGGTCGCGGGTCGGCGTTTTTCGCATTATGGACGTGCTCGATAAGTTCGACATCCGCGCCAGCGTTCTCTTGAATGCCGAAGTGTGCGAGCAACACCCGCCGATAATCGAGGAAGGCAACAAACGAAAATGGGAATGGCTCGGCCACGGCATGACCAACAGCGTTTCCATGCTCGATTATCCCGCGGAGGAAGAGCTTGGCATCATTCGCAGGGTCAAAGAGATCATCACCAAGAGCACCGGCAAAGCTCCGAAAGGGTGGCTTGGCCCCGGTCTAGGCGAAACTTACAACACGCCGGATCATTTAGCGGCGGAGGGGTTCGAGTACGTCTGCGATTGGGGCAATGACGAGCAGCCGACGCCGATGCGGGTGAAGAGCGGGCGCATGGTCGTGGTTCCCTATGAACTGGGGGTGAACGATATCCGCGTTTTCATCCGCGAGAATCACACGCCGGAGCAATATTACCGGATGGTCTGCGACCACTTCGACACGCTGTATAAAGACAGCAAAACCGGCGGGCGGGTACTCTGTCTGCCGCTTCATCCGTTCGTCATCGGCTTGCCGTTTCGGATAAATTATTTGGCAAAAGCGCTGGACTACATGTGCGCGCATGACGGCGTGTGGCGCACCACCGGCGGCGAAATCGCGGAGTGGTATTACAAGAATTATTATAAGGATCCGGGGAGGTTTGAGGGGTAGAAGATCGAGTAACTTTGAGCCTGATTTATTTGGCAGCCAACTCGGCGGTCAGCGTCACCGTTGATTTGATTTCAATGGTGCCGGCTTCCACGGGCGTCGGCGCCGCGGCCGCGGCTTCGAACTGCGCGCCGCGGGCCAGCGGCATGGTGATGGGCCGGACTCCGCGCTCGCCTTCGTTGACCGCGAGAACTCTGATGATCTTGAGCCCGAGGGCGCTGGCCATCTCTTCGGCCTTGGACTTGGCTTTCTGCGAAGCCAAGCGCAGCGCTTGCAGTTGGGCGGCGTGCTCATCTTTGAGAGTGAACGCCAATCGATTGATCGCGTTGGCGCCCGATTGCATGGAGACGTCGATCAGTTTGCCGACGGCCGCGAGATTGCCGGTCTTGAGGCGTAGGATATTCGTGGCGGTATAGCCCGTAATCTCCGGTTTTCCGCCTTGTGGATAGCGATAGTTGGGATTGAGCGAATAACTCGCGGTCTTGACCTCATCGCCCTTGCCGAGAAGCTTTTTAACTTCAGCCATAATGCGCGCGACTTTTTCCGCGTTCTCTTGCGCGGCGTCGGGCGCGTTGCGCGCCTGGGTGACCACGCCGATATCAATCTCCGCCAGATCCGGCTCCGCGGTAATGACCGCTTCCCCGCTTGCGGTGACGGAAGGCGGCCTGTTTCTACTATCCTTCTGTTGGGACAGAGCGGCGGGCGGGTGCAAAAGTGCCAAGCCCAAAGGTGCCAAGCCAATGACGGCGAACCAGGTTTTCATGGGCGATCCTTTTTTCCGAAGGTTTTTTTGATAAAGGCAACATTAAATCGCGCTGCCCCGCCAGCCTTGACGAGGCCATCGCATATGCGAAGTAATGATTCTGCTGAAAAACCCTCCGTTCATCCTTCGAGAGCCTCAGGACGAACGGAGGAGCCGTTGAAATCATTGGAGATTTTTCCGTTCATGCTGAGCCTGTCGAAGCATTCTTAGGGTTTTTCAACAGAATTAAGTAATGTGATTAGACGCCTGTGATGAGACAATTGTTCACCTTCCTGTGTTTGATCAACATCGGTTGCTCCTCGATGCAGAGGCGCCTGATGCAATAATTCACCGCACATCGCGACCCGCGCCCACTTTGAGCGCCGGCGATTTTATTTCGAACGGTCCTCTCGTTGCGCGAAGCGGCGATTCCCTGCTAAGCCATTAGTGTGGAATCAACCGCGGAGTTCGCTCGCAGCACTTCGAGGTCGAGGTTTTTCTACGGCTGGTACATCGTCGGGGTCGGCTTTCTCGCCAACGTCGCCTCGTCCTTCGCGCTCGCCAGCACGCTCAGCATTTTTCTCAAGCCTCTGACCGCCGATCTTGGTATTTCCCGCGGGGTGTTTTCTCTGCTCCGTTCCGGCGAAGGGATCATCGCCGCTTGTCTCGCGCCGTTCATCGGCACTTTGGTGGACCGCTACGGCGGACGTTGGCTGATGGCGGGTGGCACTGCCATCGCCGGCGTCGGTTTTCTTCTGCTCAGTCAGATCGATGGATTCACTCAGTTCGCGGCGATTCGTTTGACGCTGGTGACGCTCGGCGACTGCATGATGGGCTACATGGTCGTGAACGTGATCATCGCGCAGTGGTTCGTGCGCCAGCGGGGGCGGGCGTTGGCGTTCTCAAGCATGGGCGTGGGCTTCGCCAAAGTTTGTATGCCGATCTTGGCGGCATGGCTGCTTGTGATCCTCGGCTGGCGCCAAACCTGGTTCGTGTTCGGTCTCACCACGATGGTTCTCTTGGTTCTTCCGGCGTTGCTTGTCATCAGACGGTCACCCGAGGACATGGGATTGCGCCCCGACGGCGCTTCTGCATCCGTCATTACCACGTCGTCTGTGGCGTCGAGAAAAACCGAGAACTTAGCTTCAAGACCGGATCTGGATGCCGCGTGGACACGCGCTGACGCGCTTCGGAGCAGCGCATTCTGGTTGCTCGTGATTACCTTTGGGATTTCCAGCGTCGGCGTAACGGGACTGAATTTACATGTTTATTCCTACGTTACGGATCTCGGTCATTCCGCCGTGGTGGCCGCGTCGGTAATGGGTGTAATCGCGTCGATGCAGCTCGCTTCACCGCTCGCTTGGGGATTTCTCGCCGAACGAATCGATGTGCGCTACGCCGCTATGCTCAGATTTGTTATTCAAGCCGTCGGCCTGGGGTTGGCGATTGCCACCGGCAATCTCTTTTGTCTCTACGCCGGCTTTTTTCTTTACGGCATTGGCTTGGGTGGGAACATGGTATTGCCGGATATCCTGTGGGCAAATTATTACGGCCGCCGCTCGCTCGGAAGAATTCGCGGCATGGGATTGTTTATCTCTCATATGCTAGCCGCGGCGGGGCCGCCGTTCTTTGGCTTTCTCTTCGATATCACC
>DASWHT010000215.1:0-3550 GCA_036398075.1 Binatia bacterium
GCACAGGAGCGCGGTTTGTTTAAGAAGTACGGGATCGACATGCAGTTTGTTCTCATGCCTCGCAATCCGCTCGCTGTCGCCGCCTTGCTCGCCGGAGAAATAGACGCCGCGATAATCGGCCCCGGCCATCTCGTCAATGCCGGACTCAGCGGCGCTGATGTGATCGGCATCGCCAACTTTAATCTGAAGCTCGACTTCCGTCTCAATGCGCGGCCGGAAATCAGAAAGCCCGAGGATCTCCGCGGCAAACGGCTTGCCGTTAGCGGCCCGGGCTCGACCTCACATCTCATGGCGATGTTGTGTTTGCAGGGCCTGAACATCGATCCGGAAAAGGCGCGCATCTCTTTTTTGACCATACCAGGAACCGAAGCGAACCGCCGGCTCGCCCTTGAAACCAACGCCGTGGACGCGACCACGCTCAAAGGCGCCATGGGCGACCTCTACGGCAACAAGGGTTACCCTGTCCTTTACAATATGAAGAAAACGGGCGCGACCTTGCCGCAAAACATGATGGTCACGACCCGGCGCATCGCGGCCGCCAAGCCGCAGCTGATCGAAGGCTATCTGAAAGCGTTGGTCGAAGGCATCGCGCTTACCCTAGATCCCGCCAACAAGGAACTCGTAAGCAAACTGATCGCGTCGAAACTGCGCTTGAGCAACCCGGCTGATGTCGAGGAGTCATACAACTCTGTCATTGACTCGTTTGAGCGGGCGCCGCATATAAGCTTGGAAGGAATGAAACGGCTGCAAAAGATATTGGCGCAGATCAACCCCAAGATTTACGAAGTGCGCGTCGAGAATATCATCGATAGCTCCTTCATGAACAAGCTGGAGAGCTCCGGGTTCATGCAGAGCCTGTACAAGAAATAGCTCCCCACAACAGCTTTCTGCGTTGCCGCAAGAGTCGTTCGCGACGGTCTAAAAATGAGGCCCTTTCGGGTTTACTGTAAAAGAGTATTCACCACAGAGACTCAGAGAACACAGAGGGTTTAAAATTATTCTGTCGACTCTGCGTCCTCGGCGCCTCGGCGGTGAATTTTCCGAATTCCGCATCTGTGCCCTTAGTCACAGGGGAATCTAAAGACCAAAAAATGAAAACAGAAAGCATTCCGGTAATTGTCGTGGGCGGCGGCAGCGCCGCCTTTGAAGCGGCGGTGGCGGCCAAACAAGCCGGCGCGCCCAAGGTCGTGATGCTGGAGAAAGCGCCGGAGCCGGAGTTCGGCGGCAACGCGCGCTATTCGCACACAGGGTTTCGCTGGGTTTTTTCCGGCGCCGAGGAGATTCGCCGGTTCCTGCCGGAGGCGGACGATGCCATGTTTGAAAAACTGCATCTCCCCGCCTATTCGGCTGAACAATTTCACGCTGATCTGCAGCGGGTCACCCGCGGCCGCATCGACAAGCAACTCGCTGATGTTCTGGTGCAGCAGTCCAATACGGCGATCCATTGGATGCGCGAGCTGGGCATCAAATGGGAGATCGACAGCCACGTCGTAATCGACGGGCGCTATTATTTCGAGCCGGGCCTGGTGATCCATCCGGTGGGCGGTATGAGCGGCGGTCTAGGACAACTCGGGCAGTGGCGCGAGATTGCGACGCGCATGGGAGTCGAGATTCGTTATGAATCGAAAGTGCGCCAGGTGCTCGGCAACGACCGCAGAATCGAAGGCGTCGTCATTTCCGACCCCAATGAAGAGTATGAGGCGCGCAGCGGTTCGATTATTCTCTGCGCCGGCGGCTATCAGGCCAACGCGGAGATGCGCGCGCGTTACCTCGGCGCCAACGCCGATTTGATGAAGGTGCGCGGCAGCCGCCACGACACGGGCGAAGTGCTGATGATGACGCTGGGGCTGGGCGCGAAAGCGGCGGGCCACTGGCAGGGCGCCCACGCCACGCCCATTGACTCGACTTTTCCTGACGTGGAAATCGGCAGCAAGGCGAATCGCTACGGTTATCCCTACGGCATCACCGTCAATTCACTGGGCCAGCGCTTTTTCGACGAAGGCGAGGCGCGCCATTCTTATACCTACGCCAAGACCGGTTGGGCGGTGCTCGGCCAGCCGGGCGGCGTGGCGTATCAAATTTACGATCAGAAAACCATTCCGCTACTTGCGGACAGATACCAAACGGCCACGCCCATTGAAGCGGGCACCATCGATGAGCTCGCCACGAAAGTTGGGATCGAGCCGGCGATACTGAATCACACCATCTCGGCATTCAATAATTCGGTCCGCAAAGATGTGACCTTCGATGTGACCAAGCTGGACGGCAAGTGCACCGAAGGCATCACGCCAAAGAAATCGAACTGGGCAAGTCCCATCGACAAACCTCCCTACTGGGCGTTTTCCATCACCGGCGGTATCACGTTTACTTTCGGCGGCCTGCAAATCAACGAAAGCGCCCAGGTGCTCAACACGTCGGGTAATCCAATCCGCGGCCTGTACGCCTCCGGTGATATTGTCGGGCTATTCTTCCACAATTATCCATCCTGCACCGGGCAGACGCGCAACGTCGTTTTCTCGCGCCTGGCGGGACGACACGCGGCGGCACAGGGGTTGTAGGCCGCGGCACCGCGAATTTCCGATTTCAAGTGCAAAGCCTGCAAGGTTTTGAAAGGGGCGCCTGCCTGGAGTCCAGTGTCCGGTGTCCAGAGTCTTGATTCCTCCGAAGCAGCAACGCTGGACGCTAGGCTCTGGACTCAAGACTATTCTCAGCCGGCTTTAGCTGTCCTCGTGGCCACGTTAATCGCGCGGCGCTGTACACACGAGCGACAAGCTGGAGCAACGAAACATCAATGAGCGAGCTCACCAATCTCCGGGAGCGGTTGCCTAAGATCCTCCAAGCGCTCTCAGTCGGCATTTTGGCAGGATATTTGTTCGACCGCCTCGACGCTCCGGTTCCCTGGATGATCGGGCCGATGATCGCCGTCGCCGCACTCAACCTGATGGGCTTACGCATGCGTTCTGTCCCCTATGGCCGCCAGATGGGACAGGTGGTCTTGGGTTCGGCGGTGTCGCTGTACTTCACGCCCACGGTGGTAACGCAGTTGGCTGCCAATCTCGGCGCCATCGCGGCGGCGACCATCGCGGTCTTCGTGGTGGGCGGGCTCGGCGCCGTCATCCTGAGCCGGGCCTCGGGCGTGGACGGGAAATCTGGTTTTTTCGCCTCGATTCCCGGCGGCGCCATGGCTATGGCCGTGCTGGCGGAGCGCTACGGCGCCCAGATCGCGCCCGTGGCGGTCGCCCATAGCCTGCGCGTCTCCATCGTCGTCATCCTGATCCCTTTCGCGTTGACCTATGGCGGCATCCCCCTCGTAGGATCTCCGTACCGGCCTGATGTGCCCCTCGATTACGTGATATTGGCGCCGTGGCTGGCCTTCGGCGTCATCTTGGGCGAGGTTTCAGAGCGGCTCCGCCTACAAAACGGCTACCTGCTGGCGCCGATTTTCTTCGGCGTGGCGCTCACGGTGGGTGGCACGCAGCTTTCCGCTGTGCCGCACTGGATGACGGAGTTCGCCCAACTCATGTTCGGACTCGTCCTCGGGGTGCGCTAC
>DASWHT010000216.1:0-16265 GCA_036398075.1 Binatia bacterium
CGGAATTCATGAAAAAGCTCGACAACCCGGAACTTCGGTCGTTGAAGCAGCGTGTAGCCTTGCACTGCCGGTTATTCCCGTTGAGCCGAAGCGAGGTGGGCCGCTATATTGAGTTCCAGCTCGATGCGGCGGGTTATCAAGAAGAGAGGCTATTCGATCCCGGCGCCGTGGCGCGCATCGCGCATTACTCTGAGGGGATCCCGCGCTCGGTGAATACGATTTGCGACAATGCTCTACGCACCGCGTGTCGCAGGCTACGAAAAGAAGTTTCCCAAGAACTCATCGACGAGGTCGCTATTGAAATGCAGCTCGTAGATCACCAACGAGCGAGCCCAGCGGCGGCAATCGATAGGGAAAGCTGGATTAACCGCAAGGAGCCGCCTCCCGACTCACAAATCGAAACCGTATGGTCGAATTTCCAATTCGATAGCGCGCCGGCACAGTCCACCATGATCGCGAGGCCGCCGAGACGGAGAGTTACTAGCATGATCGGCGCCACGCTGTTTGCGCTCGTGACGCTTGGAGCTGCCGGCTGGGCCGTGCATGTCCAGGAAGCCATGCCGTTTCTGGAGTACTTAAAAGCCCAGGTAGAGGTGGTTAAATCCGGGTATGGGCACTTAGACGAAAGCGCCAAAAGCGAAACAGCAAATCAATCATCGCTCCAGGAACCAGCCGTGGCCGATAGCAGGTCGGCGGCACTGGACGGCGGCCAGGCCGACGTAGGAGCGATAGCCGAGGCGGAAAATTTGCGCGAAACTGAAGAATCGGTGCTCGCGCGGCAAAAGTTTCAGGAAGAACAGAAAGATAATCAAATTTACAGCCCGGCAAGGTCGGCGCGAAAAGACCGGCCGGACCAAGATCCCGCTGTGAGAAGAAGACTTCTCGAAATCGAAATTCAAAGGGCGATTCAGAATCGCGCCATCCAAGGCGTATCGGTGAAGCTTATCGACGGTACGGCTTATCTCGACGGACAGGTGGCCTCGGAAAGGCAAAGGTCCATGGCGGAACGCGCGGCACTCGGCGTGCAGGAAGTGGCGAGCGTGGAAAATCACATCAAGATTCGCCCTTAGCCGCGTGTTTCAGCGCAGGCTGCGGGCTTCCATCACACCCGAGCGTGTCGTTAGGCAGCTTGTATCTCGCCCCGAATTAGTCTGCGCAGCCGACGACTTTATTTAGTTGCCGCAACCCCGCGAAGTTCGTAGCTCTCCCCCCCCCCGGTGGGTTTCGCTCACAACGCTGTTTGATTCGATACTCCACTATGGCGGAGCATGGCACTGGCTTCATTGTGCCGTTCCCAGAACCGCCAAGCTCGCGGCGATCACGAGTTCCGTAGCGGCCGCAGAATTAGTTGCAAAGAAAATCTCGGTTCGTTATGAATTCCAATAGCGCTTGCCGGGTTTCGAATCAGAGCGCGTGACGCCGTGCTCATCACCCGCCACTCGCGCACCGCGCGCTTTGATCATTCGATAAGTGCTGTGATGGCGCCGCGGCAATTTTGGTGAAAAGCACGGGTATGCTAATACTTCGTTTCGCCGCTTTGTATGGCTTTTGGATCATTCTCTCGGGAAGATTCGAGGCCAAGTATTTGATTATGGGCGCGGTCAGCGCGTTCATCGTGATGTACTTGACACAGGATTTGGCCCAACCCGATGGCCCAAAGCATGTGCGTGGCGGCCTAAGAGATTACTCCGTCGTCAGCCGTATCGGGAACTTTATTCTGTACTTTTTCTGGCTCATGTGGAGCGTCGCGCAGTCAAATCTGCAGGTGGCGTACATCGTACTCCACCCAAAGTTGCCGATTCAGCCGGGGCTTTTGCGCCTCCGCACCAAGCTGCGCAATCGCACCGGCCACATCATTCTCGCCAATTCGATCACGCTCACCCCCGGCACGATTACGATTGATTTCGACGACGGCGACTACTCCGTGCATGCTTTAGTTCCCGGGGCGGCGCAGAGTTTGCTGGATGCCAAGATGCAGAGCAAGCTGGAGCGGATTTTCGGTGAACGGGAAGAGGCCGAGACCGACATCCGCTGGATCGACAAACCCGGAGGCTGAAGGCATGGAAAGCTTTTTCATCGGCTTTGCGGTTTTCGTAGTGCTTTTATTCGGCGCCAGCCTGTACCGCATCGCCGCCGGGCCGACCATATTCGACCGCACCATCGGCGTGGGACTCATCGGCACCAATGCGGTGCTGATGTTGGTTTTGATCGGGGTCATGTACAATCGCGTGGACATGTTTGTCGATCTCGCGTTGACCTATGCGCTTTTGAATTTCATCGGCGTGGTGGCGCTGGCGAAATATTTCGAGCGCAGCCGGGAGGACGAGCCATGAATTGGCTCGCGATGCTTTTGATGATCACGGGCGGCGTCTTTCTGCTCGTAAGCTCCATCGGTTTTTTGCGCCTGCCGGATTTTTATTGCCGCGCCCACGCGGTCGGCAAGGCGGAGACGCTGGGCAGCATGCTCGTATTGGGCGGTTTGGCCGCGCACAACGGAGCGGATCTCACGAGCTTCAAGATTTTGCTCACAGTCGGCATTATTTTCATTACCAATCCAACGGCGACCCACGCTCTCATGCGCTCGGCGTTTCGTTCTGGGGTGGCTATTTGGAAAAACAGCGACGCGGCAAAAAAATGATTTGGCAAATCGAATTCGGGCTGCTTTTCGTTCTGGTTTTTCTCGCGATCACAGCGCTTTCAGTGCGCGACCTGCTCGCTGCGGTGGTGATTCTCAGCGGCTATAGCTTCGTGATGGCGCTCTTGTTCGTGTCGATGGGGGCCGTGGATGTCGCGTTTACCGAAGCGACGCTTGGCGCGGGCGTGAGCGGAGTGTTGTTTGTCGTGGCGCTGTTCGTCATGCAACGGAGGTCGGAAGATTGAAGGCTCTCACGGCGCTTATCCTCGGGGCGTTTTTCCTTTTGTTTGTTTACGCCGAAAGCGATCTACCGCGGCCCGGCGACCCGGCGGCGCCCACCCGCGTGCATATCACGCCGCGTTACATTGAGGGGTCGTTCCCGGAAACGAAAACGCCGAATATTGTAACCGCCGTATTGGCAGATTACCGCGGTTACGACACGCTAGGGGAAACGGCGGTGATATTTACCGCGGGACTGGCGGTGATGCTGATTCTGCCGCGGGCGCTGCGTCGGGGGAAACGACAATGAGGGGGATAATCCATAACACCATCGTCGACGGCGTAGCTCGATTGATGGTCCCATTCATTCAGATATTCGCCTTGTACGTCATTACCCATGGCCACTATGGCCCGGGGGGAGGATTCCAAGGCGGTGTAATTCTGGCGGCCTCGATAATGTTACTCAGGCTAGCGATGGGCGAAGAGGAGGAACACCGGCGTTTTTCTCCCACCGCTGCCGCCGCGGTGGCCGCTACCGGGATCTTGATTTACTTCGCCGCTGGCTTATTGCCATTGGCAACGGGCGGCGTGTTTCTCGACTATGCTCGGGAACCCATCCCATGGCTGCAAGGGCCGGAGCTAAGGTCTTTGGGAATCCTCGTCGTCGAAACCGGTGTCGGCATGGTGGTATGGGGAACGCTGGTTATCCTTTTTGATTATCTCATCGGGAGCGAGCCGTGAACCTGGCTGGGTTTTCTGCCAATTTCACTTACGTGGTAACAACACTTTTGCTGGTCATCGGCCTATATGGCATGATCGGGAAGCGGAATCTGATTAAGAAACTGATCGGACTCAGCGTTTTTCAAACCGCGATTTTTCTCTTTTATATTCACGGCGCGGTGCAGCCGGGTGGGACGGTGCCGGTATGGGATGCGCGGTTCGCCACCGCGGCCCAGTATATCAATCCTCTGCCCCATGTTTTGATTCTCACCGCCATCGTCGTGAGCGTCGCTACCACCGGAGTGGCGTTGGCGCTAACCGTCGCTATTTACCGTCGATACGGCACACTGGATGAAACGGCGCTGCTACAGAGGATGAAGCGGGATTCGTGACTCATATTCCGGTATTAATTCCCGCGCCGCTTCTTCTGGCCGCTTTTTTGGTCCCGTTAGCAGGTATGCTGCACCAGGGACTCGTGCCGGCGGTGGCTCTCGCCGGAAGCGCCGCCGCCGCCGCTTTCGCGGTCCTTGGGCTGCGCAAGGTCATCGCGGAAGGCCCTTTGCACTACGAACTCGGGAACTGGCCGCCGCCGGTGGGCATTGAATACATTCTCGACCCGCTCTCGGCATTCATGGCGGTGGTGGTAACGGTCACGGGGTTTCTTTCGCTCGTCTATTTTCGGCCCTCGGCGCGGCATGAAATACCTGACCGGTTTGTGACCGGCCACGCGGTGGCGCTTCTGCTCCTCGCCGGACTATCCGGGATGGTTGTCACTGGAGATCTGTTCAATCTGTTCGTTTTTCTGGAGATCGCCTCACTCTCCGCTTACGCTTTGGTTGCCATCGGCGATAAGCAGGCGCCGGTGGCGGCCTTCCGTTATTTGATCCTCGGCAGCCTAGGCGGAAGCTTCTACGTGCTCGGCGTGGGTTTTCTCTATTTTGCCACGGGCTCGCTCAACATGGCGGATGTGGCCGAGCGATTGGCGCCAATTTATCATTCCCGTGCCGTCATCGCGGCGGCGGTTCTGATTGCCGTAGCCATGGCGCTGAAAATGGCGCTGTTTCCGCTCCATCTGTGGTTGCCGGACGCGTACACTTACGCGCCGTCCGCGGTGGCCGGACTGATTGCCCCGATCATGACGAAGGTCGCCGCCTACGTGCTGATCCGCGTTTTTCTCGGTGTGTTCCAACCCAGCTTTGCGATCGATCATATTCCCCTGCTCCCCGCGATTTCTTGGCTAGCGGCCGGCGGCATCATCTTCGGCTCCGTCATGGCCATCGCGCAACAGGATCTCAGGCGCATGCTGGCGTACAGCAGCGTGAGCCAGATCGCCTACGTAGGACTGGGATTGGGAATGGCTAACCCCTTAGGGCTGGTGGGTGCGCTGCTCCACGTCGCCAATCACGCTTTTATGAAGGCCTGCCTTTTTTTCGTTGCCGGCTCGCTGCGCTATCGGACGGGCTCGGTGGGGATCTCCGACTTGGCGGGGATGGGCAGAAAAATGCCGTGGACTTTTGCCGCCTTTACAGTGGCGGCGCTGTCGATGATCGGGATACCACCGGCGGCGGGATTCTTCAGCAAATGGTATCTCCTGCTCGGCGCCCTGGAGGTGGGTAACGGCTGGTTCGTCGCGGCGATTCTCTTGAGCAGTTTGCTAAACGCGGCCTATTTCTTTCGTGTTCTGGAAAACCTTTATGCCAAAGCTGGAGGAAAAGAAGACGAATCACGTGTCGCCGAGGCGCCGGCCAGCATGCTAATGCCGACCCTCCTCCTCGCGGTAGGCATCCTTGTGCTGGGTCTGTTGAATTCCTTGATTGTCACAGAAATGTTGATGCCGGTCGCCAGCGGCATGTATCGACGCTGACGGCAAGGCTTAATTGCAACGATGGAATTTGTTTTAGCATCACGGCCACTGCTCGCGGTGTTGGTGTCCCTATTAGCGGCGATATTGATCGTGGTTTGCGGACGATGGCCCAATCTACGCGAGGGTTGGACGCTGCTCGCCGCGGTGACGAAGTTCGGCCTGGTTTTTTCGTTGCTCGGCGACGTTTTGGGCGGAAGGACTCCAGGCGTCACGCTATTCGAGGTTTCTCCAGGCATCGCGCTGGCGCTGCGTGTTGATGCATTGGGTATCAGCTTCGCGCTTTCCGCTTCGCTGTTGTGGATTCTGACCTCGGTCTATTCCATCGGCTACATGCGCAGTCTCGGCGAAGAACACCAGACCCGCTACTTCGCCAGCTTCGCGATCTGTCTTTCGTCTACCATCGGTATCGCCTTCGCCGCCAATTTGCTTACGTTTATAATTTTCTACGAAATGCTAACCATCGCGACTTATCCGTTGGTAGTACATAAAGGGACACCTGAAGCGCTGGCATCGGGGCAAAAATATCTCGTTTATTTACTCACTGGCGGCGGCGCGCTGCTCCTGGCAGTAGCCTGGGTGCGCAACATCGCGCCGACGCTTGATTTCCAGCCCGGCGGCATTCTTCCCGCGGCAACCGGCGCGACGGAGTTGGCGCTGTTGCTAATCCTTTTTGTGGTCGGCGTCGGTGTGAAGGCCGGTCTCATGCCCTTGCACAGCTGGCTACCAGCGGCGATGGTCGCGCCGACGCCGGTGAGCGCGTTGCTCCATGCGGTGGCGGTTGTGAAGGCGGGCGTGTTCGGTCTGGCGCGAGTCACCGGCTTCGTCTTCGGCGCCGACATGTTGCAGCGCTCCGGAGCGATTAATCCGGTCGCGGCACTGGCGGCTGCGACGATTCTCTTGGCATCGTTGCTGGCGATGGCACAAGACAATTTGAAGCGGCGCCTGGCGTATTCAACCATTGGGCACCTTTCCTATATCGTCTTGGGTATCGTCCTGGTGACCCCGGATGCATGGCGCGGCGGGCTCTTTCATATCGTCACTCATGCGGCGATGAAGATAACTCTATTTTTCTGCGCTGGCGCGATCTACGCCAAGACGCACCGGGAAAATATCAGCGAACTGGACGGCATCGGCAAACAGATGCCGGTGACGCTTGGCGCCTTCGGTGTGGCGTCGTTAGGTTTGGCGGGGGTGCCGCCCTTGGGCGGTTTTTTGAGCAAATGGTTCTTGGCGGGAGGCACGCTGGCGGCCGAGCAGCCGGCGCTGCTCGCCGTCTTAATTATCAGCGGTTTGCTCAACGCCGCCTATTTATTTCCCATCGTGTATCGGGCTTTCTTTCGGCATTCTGATCAATTCACGAAGTTCGCCGAGGCGTCGCCCCTGATGGTCGTGCCGTTATGCTTGACGACGCTGCTCTCCGTCGGTTTGGGAATCTTTCCGGACGCTTTTTTCAAGTGGTTTTCATTGGCCAATGAAACCGCCATCAGCGTCTTGCAGGTCGCAGTGAAATGAACGGCAAGCGGACGTTTCAATTCGCGCTCGCTCTGGCGCTGGCGGTCGGCGCGGAGTCCTTGTTCTTGTCCGGCGAACATCACGGAACCGCCTGGTGGTCCAATGTGCCGGGGTTTTTCGCGTTCTTCGGTTTTTTCGTTTGCCTGGGACTGGCTTTCTTCGCCAAAGCATTGGGAAAGCATTGGCTGCAGCGCGACGAAAACTATTACCAGCGCGGGAGGGCGCGCCGTGATTGATCTCATGCCAGCGGCGCCTTTGCTCGCGGGAGCTCTGACGCTGCCGCTCGTGCCGCGCGCGCTTAGGCCGTGGCTATTCGTCTTGTCGCCTGCCCTCGCCTTCGTGCTTTTGACTCAGCTCGATCCCGGCGCGACGCTCACCTGGCCGTTTCTAAGATACGAGCTTGTGCTCAGCCGCGTCGACCGGTTGAGTCTTGCGTTCGGTTACGTTTTTACTCTGGTGGCATGCTTGGGAGCGATCTACGGATTTCATCTTCGGGATTTGGGGCAGCAGGTCGCGGCATTACTCTATGCCGGCGCTGCCGTGGGCGTAGTGTTCGCCGGCGATTGGCTGACGCTCTACGTTTTTTGGGAAATCATGGCTGTAGCCTCCGCCTGGCTCATCTTCACGGCGCGCGCCGGGCAATCGGGGCAGGCGGGGATGCGCTATCTTTTTTTTCATCTGCTTGGCGGCGGAGTTTTATTAGCGGGCATCATCTGGCAGGCGCATGAAAGCGGTTCTCTCGCATTTAATCGCCTGGACAGCGCTGGTCCCGCCTGGCCGATTCTGCTGGGCTTCGCTGTGAACGCGGCGATTCCCCCGCTACATCCTTGGCTCGCCGACGCTTATCCCGAGGCGCCGGTGACCGGCAGTGTTTTTCTCAGCGCGTTTACGACCAAGGCCGCCGTCTATGCGCTGGCCCGGGGATTTCCCGGATCTGATTTGCTGGTCGTAGCGGGGACGCTGATGGCGCTCTACGGCGTGGTCTTCGCCATATTGGAAAACGACATTCGGCGCATTCTCTCTTATCATATCGTTAGCCAGGTGGGTTACATGGTCGCCGGCATTGGCATCGGAACCGAGGCGGCGCTCAACGGCGCCACGGCCCACGCTTTTGCGCATATACTCTACAAAGGCCTGCTTTTCATGGCAGCTGGCGCGGTGGTTCATGCGACCGGACGGCGCAAGCTCAGCGAACTGGGCGATCTCATCGGCTCACTGCCCGGGGTTCTAGTTTTCTACATGTTCGGCGCGCTGTCGATCTCCGGGTTTCCACTTCTGAGCGGTTTCGTGAGTAAGTGGCTGGTGGTGCACGCGGCGGAGCTCGACCACCACGATTGGGTGGCGTTGCTTTTGGGCGTTGCGTCGGTGGGAACTTTTCTGAGCGTCGGACTGAAGCTGCCCTATTTCACCTGGTTTGGACCGAGGCGTGCGATTCGAACGGATTCCATTCCGCTGGGAATGTATAGCGCGATGGCGCTCGCCAGCGCTATCAATCTGGCGATTGGGTTGCGGCCTGATCTTTTCTACCACGTGTTGTTTTTCGCCGTAGACTACCGGCCTTACGCTCCGCTTCATTTGATGGAAACGGCCGAGATTTTGGCCTTTACCGGACTGGCGTTTTGGTTCTTACGCCGACGAATGAACCCCAAGGCAGCGCTCACGCTCGATGTAGACTGGTTCTACCGCAAGGCGGCTCCCTGGCTGCGACGTAACGTGGTTTTAACCGTGAATGATTTCTTCGCCGCGATGGACGCGTTGACGCTCGCCGGCGCGCGGCAACTTTGCCGGCTTGGCGCCAACCCGCTGGCGCTGTTCGATTTGGCCGATGACAACCATCGGACTTCCAAACGCCGTCCGACCGACGCAAAGTTTCGTCCCTACGATGCCGACCGTTACCGCGGTCCGGTCGGTGTTGCGCTGTTGATTATTCTTGGCTTTTTCGTGTTGCTCTTGGGCTTGAGTTTGTTCATGTCACCGCGTTGATCACGGCCACCGACGGAGATCGAAGCCAAGCACGAGTTCTCAGAGTATTATTTTCGTCTCCCGCTGTTTCTGTCGATTACCTTGCTGACCGAAGCGAGCTTTTTCGATCAGCTACAGAACTTGATCCACCGCGGTATCGACATTTTCGGCCACGCCCACGTGGCGTTCGCGCAATTTCTCGGTTGCACTTTTCTTTCAGCGATTCTCGACAACAACATGGCTGCGTTAAAGCAAGGGCAGTCCGCCGCCGCTCGTTGAGCGGACTTGACAGCATCAAGAGTTCCCGGATAGGTGTGCGCCATTGAGTGAACGGAGGACGCCATGGAAATCTCATTAGCAGAAATGACCCGTATCGATCACAAAAAACTCACGCGCTTCGTGAACCGGAGCTTCGAGAAGCTCGGTGTGCCGGCGAGTGACGCCGAAATCGCCGCAAAGGTGTTGGTCGCCGCCGATCTCCGCGGCGTGGACACGCACGGGGTGATCCGCTTCAATCCCCATAGCTGGTACGTGAAATGGTTGACCGAAAGGTCCATGACCGCCAGCCCAAACATTCATGTCGTCGCGGAGAGCGCGACCACGGCGCTCCTCGACGGCGATTGCGGCATGGGCATGGTGATCGGTCACCGGGCGATGGAAATGGCGATTCAGAAGGCCAAGAGCGCGGGTGTCGCGATGGTCGGCGTGCGCAACAGCCGCCATTACGGCATGTCGGCTCACTACTCCATGCTTGCCTTGCCGCACGACATGATCGGCATCGCCATGACCAACGCCAGTAGACAAGTCGTGCCCACCTTTGGTCGGGAATCAAAGTACGGCACCAACCCGATGTGCTTCGCCGTGCCGACGAACAAGGAATTGCCCTTCGTTCTCGACATGGCAACGACCACGGCCGCGGCGGGGAAACTGGAGCTTGCGGCCAGGCTTGGAAAGTCCGTCCCCGGCGGCTGGGCGCTGAATGAGCGCGCTGAACCGACCCATGACCCGCGCACGGCGCAGAAAGCCCGCAAGCTGTTACCACTAGGCGGCACCCGCGACGGCGGTAGCCATAAAGGTTACGGGCTCGCCATACTCGTGGAGATTCTTTGCGGCGTGCTGACTGGTACGATCACGGCACTGAATGATAACCAAGATCCGCGTGGCCATTTCTTCGGCGCGATTCGCATCGACGCTTTCCGCCCGGCGCCGGATTTCAAAAGCGACATGGACCGGCTGATGCGTGAGTTAAAGTCAACCCCGCCGGCGCAAGGACAAGAGCGCGTCTATGTCGCGGGGGAGATTGAATTCGAAACCGCCCAGGAGCGCGCCGAGCACGGCATTCCGCTGCACGGTTCGGTGCTCAAAGGGTTACGCGAAGTGGGGGAGCAGGTCGGAGTACCGTACGATCTTGAGTAGGAGGTAGACTGCTGGAGGGTTTCGGCGCAAAAGGCGTCAAGCCGTCCGACTCACTTTCCGTTATTAGGGCAGGCACATAGGCCTGCCCCTACTTCAAAATTCCCGCGGCAATCAGTGCTTTTTAAAGCCAAGCCGGGGGGTTCTGATTCGTTTCGTTGTCGAATTCTCCAGCTGTGGTCGACGAAGGAACGTTAGTATCTCCCCCGCGTGATCACGACTTCTTGCAGCACGATGTCTTTTACCGGGCGGTCGCGGAAATCCCGTGGCGCGTTGCCGATGGCGTCGACGACGTTCTGGCCCTTGACGATCTCGCCGAACACGCTGTGGCGCCCGTCGAGCCATGGGGTTGCTTTGTAAGTGATGAAGAACTGGCTGCCGTTAGTGTTGGGACCGGCGTTGGCCATGGAGAGAATGCCGGTTTTGGAGTGCTTCAAGTCGGGATGGAACTCGTCTTCGAATCGATATCCCGGCCCCCCCGTGCCATTGCCGAGGGGATCGCCCCCCTGAATCATGAAGCCGGGAATGACGCGATGAAAGACCGTTGCGTTGTAAAGGGGCCGTTTCACTTTTTCTTTCGTCTTTGGATCGGTCCACTCTTTAACGCCGGTCGCCAGTTCGATGAAATTAGCAACGGTTTTTGGCGCCTTATCCTCAAACAATTGAATGACGATATCACCCATGCTGGTTTTAAGCGTCGCGTAAACCGGCCCTTTTTTTTCTTGCGCCAGCGAACTACCCGCGCACCACAAAGCGGTGATCAAGCCCGTCACTACGAGAAGTCGGCTCATCTTTAACCTCCCAAACTAAGTTTATCGCTTCCCTTCGATTATACTCAAAGTGGTGAGTCGAACCACAAGACGCGAAGAGCGTGCTTTGTGGTTCGACTTTGCTCATGGTTCGACTTCCGCTCACCATCCTGAGCTAATGTCGAAGAATCACCCTGAGTCAATCGAAGGGCGTCTCAGTCTGAGGCTGATCCGACCTTTGAGGGATTCGCGCGAGTGATTTTTTTTTCGATTTCCCCAAATTAAGCAAATCACATCGGCGGGTCAATAGAATGCCTAGGATCATCGCCGGATTTTTTCCAGCAGTAAGCAAACTGAGATATCCTGGATGAATTCTTACTGCTGGAGCTCGAATTGGCCGAAATTTTCAATCACCGAGACCGCCCCATGTTTTGACTTCGGCAGTGCTGGATGCTATAGACCAAAGTTGCCAAAAGTAGAGGGGAATTTCTTTCCGATGGCATGGTTTGATCGGGGTCCAGGCGAAAAGAAGGGTGCGGAAAATGAACCGGAGAATTCTGCGCCGGTGGTCAAGGTGAACCCAGAGCCCGCGAAGGCCGCGGCGCCGGTGACGCCGCCGCCGATACCTAAACCCGCGGCGGCGCCGGTGGCAGCCCCTGCGGAAGCGGCGTTGGTCGGTCATCTTTACAAAGGCAGCCGCGTTTCCGGTCAATTGATGTTCCAGGGGCCGGCGCGGATCGATGGCAACGTAGAGGGAGAGATCCAGTGTCACGGAACCCTCACAATCGGCGAGGGCGCGGAGGTTCGCGCCAAGATTTCCAGCCAGGTCGTGGTCATTCGCGGCAAGGTGGAAGGTAATGTGACGGCCAAGGAAAAAGTGGAGCTGTTATCACCGGCTCGAGTCGTTGGCAATATCAGCACACCGCGGCTAACAATCACTGAGGGTGTGGTATTTGACGGTGACTGCTCCATGGGAATGGCAAAGCAAAAAAGCGGAGTCGCGAGTTCACTAGCTGTAAGCGCCGACAAAGCGGCGCCGGCGTCAACGCCGGCGCTGCAATCCGATTCCCTAAAGTAAATTTCGTTTCGCCGTTCATCCCAACTTAAAATCCCGCGTTCACGATTTTGTCGTGAAGGCGGGTTTTTTCTTACTTTGGGCGTCTGGTTAGGCGGCGCCTGTGAGCTTTGCAAGGGGCACATGAAGATTCTTCGTATCGCCAGGTAGACAATGATTTCGCTAGATATTTCAATTCTTTATCAGATCGTTATCTTCTTGGTACTGTGGCTGATGCTGAGCAAAGTGCTATTCCGGCCGTACTTGGACTTGCTCGAAGAGCGAGAGCATAAGACCAGCGGCACCCGGCACGATACCAGCGAGTTGGAGCGCGAAGGCGCACGGCTCAAGGCGGAGTACGAGGAGAAAATCACCCAAGCCCGGAGCGCCGGCATCGCGGCCAAGGACGCAATCATCCGAGAAGGGCGGCAGGAGCGCGAGCGGCTGCTCCAGCAGGCCCGTGAAGAAGCGAAGCGTGCGCTTGAAAGCGTGCGCCGTGACGTGCAGAGCCAACTGGAACGGGAACGCGAGCTGGCGGCGGCGGAAGTGGCGGGCGTCGCCCAAGACATGGTGAGTAAGGTTCTGGGGAGGAGAGTCGGGTGAGCCTCTTTGAATTTTTATTTAGCGCCCAGGCTTGGGCTTCTTCAGCCGCCGCCGAACATCACGGACCCTCGATTCACGAAATCTGGTTTCCCGTCGGTAACTTTCTGATTTTTGCGTTTATCATTGTCCGCTACGCTCTTCCCCCGGTGCGCGGCTTTTTGCAATCCCGGCGCGAAGAAATTTTGGCGACGATAGAAGAGTTATCCGCTAAGAAACAGCGGGCCGAAGCGTTGGTGCAAGATTACCGCGGGCGTTTGGCGGTTTTGGACAAGGAAGTCGCGGCGCTGCAGGCGTCCTTGCGCGACGACGGCGAAAGAGAAAAACACAAGCTCTTGAGCGAGGCTCAAACGCTGGCCGCGAAAATCAAGGAAGATGCCCGCTTTCTCGCGGACCAGGAAGTTAAGTTAGCGCGTCAAAAAGTGCGCGAAGAGATGGCCGCCCGGGCCGAAGCCGCGGCGCGCGAGTTAGTGCGGCGCAATCTTTCGGCGGCGGACCAGGGGCGATTAGTGGAAGACTTTATTCAGAGCATCGGGCCGGCGAGATGATCGAAGGCAGCTTAGCGCGCCGGTATACCAGAGCGCTTTTCCAACTCGCTCGCGAAACGGGCCAGGAAGAACAAGTGGGGCAGGAGGTCGAGCAGTTTTACGCCGCTTATAGCGGGTCGGAGCTGCAAGGCGTTCTGACCAATCCCGCCTTCAGCGTCGACGGCCGGAAGCGGATTCTCATTCAGGTCGCCAACGCTCAGGGACTTTCGGTGCTATCTATTCATTTTTTCTCTTTGCTTCTGGAGCGCGACAGATTAGCCCACTTGCCAGGAATTGCGAGCTGCTACCGACGTCTGTTGAACCAGGCCAAAGGGCGAGTTGAAGCCAAGGTCATCGGCGCAAGCCCGCTTGAGCCAGCGCATGTGGAGCGGCTGCGCGGAACGCTCAGGGGAATTTCCGGCAAAGAAGTGGTGCTGCACGAAGATACCGATCCGGCGCTTATCGGCGGCTTGCTGGTGGAGCTGGAAGGCAAGGTTTACGATGGCAGCGTGCGGACGCAGCTAGAAAAGATGAAACAGCGCATCGCGCGCGGCTACTAAGGAGTGAATGATGGAAATAGGCACAGCGGAAATCAGCCGAATTATCAAAGAACAGATTCGCGATTACGAAAAAACGGTTGAGATCCATGAGGTCGGCACCGTGCTTTCCACCGGCGACGGCATCGCGCGCATTTACGGGCTCGACAAGGTCGCGGCCGGCGAGCTGTTGGAATTTCCCCATAATATCTACGGCATTGCGCTCAACCTCGAAGAAGACAACGTCGGCGCCGCGCTGTTCGGCGAAACCCACATGATCAAAGAGGGCGACACGGTCAAACGAACCGGCCGTATCGCCGAGGTTCCCGTCGGCAAAGAATTGGTCGGACGCGTCATGGACGCGCTGGGTGCGCCGATCGACGGCCGCGGCCCCATCGATGCCAAGGAGAAAAGGCGTATAGAACTCAAAGCCCCCGGCATCGTCGCGCGCCAACCCGTGAAAGAGCCGCTGCAAACCGGCTTGAAAGCCATCGACGGCATGATCCCCATCGGTCGCGGCCAGCGCGAGTTGATCATCGGCGACCGCCAGACCGGCAAGACCGCTGTTGCCATCGATGCGATCATCAATCAGAAGGGCGGCAACGTTATCTGCATTTACGTCGCCATTGGGCAGAAACGCTCCACCGTGGCTCAGGTCGTCGATCGGCTTAGAGAGGCCGGCGCCATGGAATATTCCATCGTAGTGGCGGCGACGGCATCCGAAGCCGCCCCGCTGCAATTTATTGCGCCTTACTCTGGCTGCACGATTGGCGAATATTTCCGCGACAACGGAGGCCATGCGTTGGTCATTTATGACGACCTTTCAAAGCATGCGGTGGCCTATCGGCAGCTGTCGCTGTTACTGCGCCGGCCGCCGGGACGCGAGGCGTACCCGGGCGACGTTTTCTATCTGCATTCCCGATTGCTGGAGCGGGCCGCGAAGATGAGCGACGCCATGGGCGGTGGATCGCTGACTGCGCTGCCTATTATTGAAACCCAGGCGGGCGATGTTTCGGCCTACATTCCGACTAACGTTATTTCGATTACCGACGGCCAGATCTTTTTGGAAAGCGATCTCTTTTACTCCGGCGTCCGTCCGGCGATTAACGTGGGTATTTCAGTTTCGCGCGTGGGCGGTAACGCGCAGATTAAAGCGATGAAGCAGGTCGCCGGCACCCTTCGCCTCGAACTGGCGCAGTACCGTGAAATGGCGGCCTTCGCCCAATTCGGTTCGGACCTGGACACGGCGACGCAACGTCAGCTAAATCGTGGCGCGCGTCTCGTCGAATTGCTGAAACAAGGACAATACCAGCCGTTGTCGGTGCAGCAACAAGTTTTGATCATCTACGCCGGCACCAATGGCTTCGTCGATGAATTACCGTTGAGTGCGCTAAAAAAATACGAGCAGGAACTTTACGCGTTCGTCGAAGCGAAGCATCCGGATGTGTTCGCCGACATTCTCAAGAAGCGCGAGCTCGACGGCGACTTGAGGGCGAAGCTGAACAAGACGTTGGAAGAGTTTAAAGGGGCGTTTTCAGCGTAGTTTCCGGTTCCAGGTTTCGAGTTCCTAGTTAGTCAGAAACTGGCAACTAGAAACGTCAGCAACAATGGCGACTTTAAAGGCCATACGCAAGCGGATCGGCTCGGTCCGCAACACCCAGCAGATCACCAAGGCCATGAAAATGGTCTCGGCGGCGAAGCTGCGCCGCGCTCAAGAGGCGGCGGTGCGGGCGCGCCCCTACGCGGAAAAGATGGCCGAGCTTTTGAAGAACGTTTCCAGCCGAGTTTCCAGCGAGGCGCATCCATTGTTACGAGTCCGCGAGCAGAAGAAGATCCAGCTGGTGCTTTTCACGTCCGATCGCGGCCTTTGCGGCGGCTACAACACCAACTTGATCCGCGCGGCGGAAGCGTTCATGCGCCAGCACGCCGGCGACAAGGAAATAGAACTGACTTTGGTCGGGCGCAGGGGCACTGATCATTTTCGCCGGCGCCGGGCGAACATCGCCGAGCGCTACACCGATATTCTCTACAAAGTGCCGGAAGAATTGGCCGCCGAAATCGCGCAAAAATTGATCGGCCGGTTTGTCAATAGCGAAACCGACACGGTCTATATTCTCTACAGCCGGTTCCGTTCGGCATTATCGCAGGTGCCGACCCTGGAAAGACTCTTGCCCGTCGCACTGGCGGAAGCCAGGGAAACCGATGCGCAGCAACAGACGGAATATTTATACGAGCCGGGAGTGCAACAACTCCTGGCGAGCCTTTTGCCACGAATTACCGACGTGGCAGTGCAGCGGGCGCTGTTGGAGGCGACCGCCAGCGAGCATGGCGCGCGCATGACCGCCATGGATTCGGCCACCGGCAACGCCACTAAGATGATCGGTTCATTGACATTGCAAATGAACCGGGCGCGCCAGGCTTCGATCACGCGCGAGTTGATGGAAATCGTCGGTACGGCGGAAGCTTTGAAGTAA